>CAYLLC010000001.1:0-23870 GCA_964384355.1 uncultured Sulfurospirillum sp.
CACAAAACGGTGCTATATTTATATTGGTTAACATAATATATATTCTCTTGAAAAATATTCTTCAGGGGCGGGGGAGTTTGCGCTTCGTCTGTGCGATTCCCTCCATCCGCTTCAGCTCCTCCGCACGGGCGATCAGATTCCCCTTTCCGCTGCTGAGGCGTTTGTGTGCGCGCTCATAGGCACTGCTCGCTTTTTTGAGCGCATCGTCGATCTCCTGCATGCTCTCCATGAAGAGTGCGAATTTCTCGTAGAGATCTCCTGCCTTTTTGGCGATCTTCTGTGCGTTGCTGTTCTGATATTCGTAGCGCCATGCATGCTCGATCGTACGCAGGACCGCCAGCAGCGTCGTCGGCGAGACGAGAATGATATTTTGGCGGTACGCCTTTTCGTAGAGCTCCGTATCGGCATCGAGCGCCGTCATGAAAGCCGCTTCGATCGGGATGAAGAGCAGTACGAAATCGAGTGTCCTGATCCCCTCCAGCGCCTCGTAGTTTTTGCGTGAGAGTTGGTTGATATGGAGGTAGAGCGAATCGAGATGCGCTTTGAGATGGCGCTGCCTCTCGTCGTCACTCTGGGCATTGATGTAGGATTCATACGCCTTGAGGGAGACTTTGGAGTCGATGACGATATCTTTGTCGTGGGGGAGGTGTACGACGATATCGGGCTTGAGCACCCTCCCCTCGCCGTCTCTGTACCCCTTCTGGGCTTCATATTCTCGCCCCTCCGTCAGGCCCGATGTCTCGAGCACCTTCTGCAGAATCATCTCGCCCCAGTTGCCCTGTGTCTTGTTGTCTCCTTTGAGTGCGTTGGTCAGATTGATCGCATCCTGCGAGATGCGTTCGTTGAGGCTTTTGAGCGACTGAATCTCTCTGGCGAGCGAAAAGCGCTCCCGATTCTCCTGCATGTAGAGCGTCTCGACCCGCTCCTGAAACGATTTGATATGTTCCGAGAAGGGTTCGAGCAGCAGTTTCAGATCCTCCTGCTCCCGCTTGCGCTGATCGGCACGCTTTTCGCTGAGCACTTCGAGTGCGATATGTTCGAAGCTCTGTTTCATCTCTGACTGCTTCGCTTCGAGAAAGGCGAGCTTCTCTTCCGCCAGCAGCAGCTGCCGCTCCCGCGCTGCAAGCAGATCGTCGCGCCGGCGACACGCTTCGTGCAGGAGTGCGACACGCTTCGACTCGCGGCTGTATATCAGATAGAAAAGCAGCGTCGTCGTGAGCGCCGCAAGCAGAAAACCGATGGCAAGTGATGTGATATCCATGCCTATATCTTACAGAAATATCGTTGAAAAGGGAACAGATATTTCAATTTGAAATATCTGCATAGGGAGAGATCAGAAGGGCCAGACACTCTCGACGATGCGGGAACCCCACGGCTTGCGCGTCGATTCGCGGATATCGCCCTCCGTCTCGTAGAGAATCTTGGCATCGGAGATATATTTGGAGTCGATCGTATTCTCCTGCGTGATGTCGTAGGGGCGGATGACGCCCGTGATACGCACGATCTGTTTGGTACCGTTGAGCAGCAGCTCACGGCTCCCCGCGATGAAGTAGTTGCCGTTGTCGAGTATGCGCACCACCCGTGCGGTGACGGTCGCGCGGAACTTCTCGTTGCGAGACTGCGTCCCCGAAGCGGAGAAGTTGTTGTTGGAGTTGGATTTGAATCCGATGTCGGTGAGGCTGTTGATGCTCTTGCCGAGACTTTTGCCTACCCCCGCCCCTACTCCGCCGAATATACCGCCGCCCAGATTGGTGACGGCCGTGTCGGTCAGCTTCTTGTCTCCCTGCGAAGATTGAAAGGCGCGCTCGTCGATGACGATCGTGACGATGTCGTTGATCTGCATCGCCTTTTTGTCGGCAAAGAGCGGTGCGCTCCCCCTGCCGAAGAGACTCCCCTCCTTCGCATGTACCGCCACCGTATCGCACTTGCCGACACTGTTCTCCTGCACATATTGCGGCGGGCGCATGTTCATCACCGGCTCGACCTGGTGCCCCGTACATCCGACCGTCAAAAGCAGATAGATGCCCAATAATCCCGTAATAACGCTCTTCATCAAATATCCTAATTATATTTTGGATAAAATGAAGCAAATTGTATACCAAAAGGAGAGATATGAGTCAGGTAAAGGCGACATTGCAGGCGGATCTGAAGCGGGCGATGAAAGAGAAGGACAATTTCAGGCGCGATACGATCCGCTTTCTGATGAGTGCGATCAAGCAGGTGGAGGTGGATGAGCGGCGGGAGCTGAGTGACGACGATATCTGCAAAATCATCCAGAAGTCGGTCAAACAGCGTGAAGAGGCGGCAAAACAGTACGAAGAGGCGCAGCGCACGGATCTGAGCGAGCAGGAGCGCAAAGAGGCCGAACTGCTCAAATCCTATCTTCCCAGACAGCTCGATGACGCGGCGCTGCAGCAGATCGTCTCCGAAGCGATCGCCGAAACGGGTGCGAGCTCGATGAAGGAGATGGGCGGCGTCATCAAGGCGGTCATGGCGAAAGTGGGCGCATCGGCCGACGGAAAACGCGTCAGCATGATGGTCAAGCAATTATTAAGCTGATCTGAAATATGGTAAGTAATAAGGCATACTTATAATATGCTTATCGTTATTATGAAATAATGTAACTAGTTGAATTCTAAAAGGAGTAAATATGAAACAACTAACCCGCAAACAGTTGCCGCTGCTGCTCTCCGCTGCAGTCGCGGTCGCACTTTCAGGATGTGCCGAAAAGCACAGATGTGACGCTGCTGTTCCCGCAAAGCATGCAGCTTCAACCCAAAAACAGCAGGATCTCAAAGATCTTCAGATTCAGCAGCTGCAGGTCGCCATCGCCGAAGCACGGGCGAATCAGGGCAAGACGATCGTCAAAGAGGTGCGCGTCCCCGCAGAGAGCTCCCTCTTCCCGCCCAACGCCAAACCCGGCGAGTGTTATGCACGCGTCCTGACACCCGAAAAGTATCAGCTCCAGAAAGAGAAGGTACTCGTCAAAGAGGCCGGTGAAAGAATCGAAGTGATCCCCGCGAAATACCGCTGGGTCGACAAGAAGGTACTCGTCAAAGAGGCATCCGAAAAAGTGGTCCCGGTTCCCGCGACCTACAAAACCGTCACCGAGAAGGTGCTCGTCAGCGAACCGGGTGAAAAAGTGGTCACCGTACCGCCGGTCTATAAAACCGTCACGGAGAAGATTCTCGTCACACCGGCCCACACCGAGTGGCGCAGAGGGCGCGGCCCGGTCGAGAAGCTCGACGGCAAAACGGGTGAGATCCTCTGTCTGGTCAATGTACCGCCCGTCTACAAGACGATCACCAAACGCGTACTCGTCACACCGGCACAGACCAAGACGATTCCCCTGCCGGCACGGTACAAGACGATCACCAAGCGTGTCGTAGCGACGCCGGCGACAACCAAAACGGTCGTCATCCCGGCCGTCTACAAAACCGTCCGCGTCAAAGAGCTGGTCGCACCGGCACAGGTGAAAAAAGTACCGATTCCACCGGTATACAAAACCGTCACCAGAAAAGTCAAAGTGGCCGACTCCGTGCTCAAATGGGTACCCGTCGTCTGCAAAACCAGCATGAGCGCCAACCTGGTGGCCGATGTGCAGCGCGCACTCAAAGCCAAAGGTTTCAACCCCGGACCGATCGACGGTATCGTCGGCCCCAGAACCAGAGCCGCACTCCACAGATTCCAGAGAGCGAACCACCTCGCTGTCGGCGGATTCACCAAAGAGACGATCGCAGCGCTCGGCCTCTGATCAAAAGCAATTATGAAGGCGGCAATTTGTCGCCTTCGCCCGCTCCATCTCTCAAATCAGCCAGTTTTCGAGTGCAAAAACCGCTTCGGTCACCGGCATGCTTTTCCACCCCTGCATCTGCAGATACATCATCTTCTCCCCAAAGAGCCCGATTACATAGTGCGTTTTGTAGATCGGAAAGAGACCGCTTCGAAATGCCGCGAAGATCTCCGCATGCGCAGCGGGATGGCGATAGTGTTCGAAATCCTGCATATGGAGCGCCCGGATACTCTCATGCAGCATCTCGTTGCGCATCATCGCCGGTGAGAGCTGGTAGCAGGGCGGATAGGTGACGATCGGATCGCGCATGATCTGATCGAGGCAGAGGCGCTCCTTTTTGCTATACCGCACACCGTTTCCTCAGATAGGCCATCGTCGTCGCGAGGATATCGTCGTCATCTTTGGAGGGGGCTTTGAGATACTCCTTGGCTCCGTCATCCGCTTCGATCGTGATATTCTGCGCATAGCTGGAGATACGGGCGATACCGCACTGCGCCGCGAGAATTTTGAGCACGATGATTTCGAGAAACTGCTTCGTCATGCGGTCGAGCTTGCCGAAGCGGTCGATCATCTCCTCTTCGATCTCGTAGACCTCTCTGGCGCTCTCGCAGCGGCTCAGGCGCCGGTAGAGCTCCAGACGGATGCGGTCTTCGGCGATGATATCGCTGTTGAGATAGGCGGAGACGGAGAGCTTGATCTCCACCTCTTTCTTGGCGACGGTTTCACGATTGAGCAGTGTGTTGAGCGTATCTTCGAGCATCTTCAGGTAGAGCGAGTAGCCGATATTTTTGATATGTCCGCTCTGCGCCTCTCCGACCAGATTGCCGCCGCCGCGAATCTCCAGATCGTGATACGCCAGCACCGATCCGCTCCCCAGAAAGGAGTTGGACTCCAGCGCCATCAGCCGTTTGCGCGACGCTTCGGAGAGGCGATCCTTGTCTGCGACGACAAAGTAACAGTACCCCTGTCGGCTCCCCCGCCCTACCCGGCCGCGCAGCTGATGGAGATCGGCGATTCCGAAGCTGTCGGCACCTTCGACGATCATCGTATTGACATTGGGCATATGGATACCCGATTCGACGATCGAGGTCGACAGCAGCAGATCGTACTTGCCCGCTTCGAAATCGAGCATCTCCTTTTCCGATCTGGCGGGCGGGATTTTGGAGTGGAGCACGAGGATCTTCAGATCGGGCAGCAACTCCTCGAGCTCCCGCTTTTTCGACTCGATCGAGGCGATACGGTTGTGGATGTAGAAGACCTGCCCTTTTCGGCGCTTCTCACGCAGGACCACCTCTTTGATCAGTGCGGGGTCGTACGCTTTGACGAAGGTCCGCACATCTTCGCGATCGAGCGGCGGCGTCAGCAGCTGGCTGTACTGCTTGATCGAGGAGAGCGCCATGTTGAGACTGCGGGGAATCGGCGTCGCACTCATCGAGAGGACATGCAGATTCTCTTTGAACTGTTTGAGTTTCTCCTTCTGTTTGACGCCGAATTTGTGCTCTTCGTCGAGGACGAGGAGTGCGAGATTGGCGAATTCGACGCCAAAGAGCGCATGCGTGCCGACACAGACATCGATGCTGCCTTCTTTGAGCCCTTTGAGGATCTGGCTCTTCTCTCTGGCGGTGGTGAAGCGGTTGATTTTGGCGACACGGATCCCGTAGCGGTCGAAACGCTCCTGCAGCGATTTGTAGTGCTGGGTGCTCAGCAGTGTCGTCGGTGCGATAAAGGCGGCCTGATAGCCGCTCTTGACCGCTGCGAAGATCGCATTCATCGCCACCTCCGTCTTGCCGAAGCCCACATCCCCGCTGAGCAGCATATCCATCACCCTGCCGCTTCGCAGATCGGCGAAAATCTGATCGATCGCCTTCTTCTGATCCCGGGTGTATTCGAATCCGGCGTCGTTCTGAAAGAGGAGCAGTTCGCTCATGTCGCTTTCTATCACGGGAGCCTGCGTCAGCTCCCGCTGTGCGGCGATCTCGATAATCTCTCTGGCGATTTCGAAGAGTTTGGCCTTCGCCTTCGCCTTGAGTTTGCCGAAGGAGGCTTTACCGAGCCGGTCGAGCACGGCGAGATTGCCGCTGTCGGAGATGTAGCGGTCGATCAGCGCCAGATTCTCCACCGGCAGCAGCAGCTTGTCCTCCCCCTGATAGGCGATCTCGATGAAATCGCGCGTCACGCCCTGCACTTTGGTATTGACAAGCCCTTTGAAGATACCGATACCGTAGTTTTCGTGCACGACATAATCCCCCGTATTCAGATCGTCGAGCATGATCGCGCTTTTGCGTCGGCGCTTCTTGCGGGCGGGCTTGTTGAGCGAGAGGATCAACTCATCCGGCGAGAGAATATTGAGAATCAGATCCTCGTAGCGGTATCGTATCGCTGCATCTTCGGGGATCGCATGCTGTTTGACGATCGCTTCGTTGTTGGCGATGACCGTGATCTTTTTGCCTTTGTGGTGCTCCAGCAGCGCATGCAGGTCGGCCACTTCGAGATCTTTGTATGCGCGTGGCTGCGGCAGTGTCGGGATGCGCGCAATCAGTGCCCGGTCGATCAGGCTCTTCGCATCCGATTCGATCTCCTCGAGCTCATCGGTGAGATCGGAGAGCATGACGGCCGTGCGCCCTTCGAGCATATTGCGCGCCAGATCCTCCAGCACCCACAATCCGACGGAGGCGATATCTTTGACGAAGGCGTCGCTTCCGAATCGCTCGATCCGCTGCATGACCGCCGCATACTGCGCTTCGTCGAATCCGTAGAGCGCCTGTGTGATCGTCACCGATTCAAGCTCCTCCTTCTCGGACTTCTGACTCTCGCAGCGGAAGGTTCGGATACTCTCGATCTCGTCGTCGAAGAGTGAGATACGGCAGGGGTGTGCGGCATCCGGCGCGTAGATATCGATGATATCGCCCCGGAAAGAGACCTCCCCCGCCTCTTCGACGATATCGACGAAGCTGTAGCCCCAGTGGAGCAGCTCTGATTTGAAGCCCCTGAGATCGATCGTGTCGCCGAATGAGAGCGTTTTTCGGGTGAAGAGCTCGGGACGCGGCATCGGGTAGCGCAGCGTGCGAAAAGGAGCGATCAGAATCTTTTTCGTTTTCTTGTCGTCGTAGTACGCCGCGAGTCGCAGCAGCAGTGTCGTCAGCTCTTCGCGGTAGGCGCGCAGATCGTCGCCGTAGGCAGCGCGGAAGTCGGGCAGCTGATGGACCCGGTAGCCGAGATAGCGCAGCACATCCGCAGCGGCCGTCGCCTCTCTGTTGTCTCTGCAGAGCAGGATATCGGTGCGGTCGTTCTCTCTGAAATACTCAAAAACCTTCGCTTGCAATCGAACCTCTATTCGTTTTTGGGCGTAGTCTAATCTATCTCATATTACAAAGAGGTAAATTTCCGGTAACTGTCGGTGATTGCGTCCAGTACGGTACGCCATGCGACGCGATCGCCCTTGCGTATCAGCGCGTCGAAGTGCTGCATGTCGGCATGCAGAAAGGGTGCGGGATCGATCGTGTTGCGCAGATATTTGATCTCGTAGTGCAGATGAGGGCCGGTCGAGAGCCCGGTATTGCCCAGATAGCCGATCACTTCACCGCGCTTGACGAAATCGCCGCTTCTGACCTTCAGATCGGGCAGCATATGTCCGTAGAGCGTGCGAAATCCGTAGTTGTGCGTCAGCATGACGAGATTGCCGTATCCTCCCTTGCTGAATCCCGCATACTCGACGATGCCGTCGGCCGTGGCGCGCACCGGTATCCCGATCTTGCCGGCGAAGTCGATACCGTGATGGAAACGCTCTTCATGATAGATCGGATGCATACGCATGCCAAATGGCGAAGAGATACGCCGTGCCGTGCTCGGATAGCCCAGCGGCACACTCTCCAGCAGCAGTTTTCGGATTTTGGGTGTGCAGATTTTCAGAATCTTGTCGACATCGGCATGCCGGTCGGAGGATCCCAGCCCGATCTCTGTTTTGAGTTCGTCGATATTATCGGAGAGTCGGTGAAACTCCTCCTCTTTCTGCGCCACTTTTTGCTGCAGCGCACGGTACTGCTGCGCCATCTGCAGCTCCTGTTCCTTGATCGAGACGGTCTTGTCGGAGAAATAGAGGGAGAAGAGTGCGACGCTCAGGAGTGTGAGCGTCATGAATACAGCAGTGATCAACAGATATTTAGTGCGGCTTTTGCGATCCATCATAATATTTTAAAAACTCCTCCACAACGGAAAATGAGCCGAACACGAGATAGAAATCCTTCGGATCGATCCGCTCGAAACGCCGGTGGGGTATCTCCAGAGCATCGAGCGTCCGTGCGAGCTTCTCCTCGTTTTCGGCGCGTTGGTTGTAGATCGGCAAAATTTCAACTCTTTTTACAATCGGTTTGAAAATTTCAAGTATCTGTCGGTAATCTTTGTCCGCATAGGCGTTGTATACCAGTACGGGATGGCGTGTGCGCAGGCTTTTGGCGAGGGCGGAGGCGGCCAGCGGATTGTGTCCGACATCGATCATGATATTGGGTGCGAGCCGCTGTGCTCTGCCGAAGAGTCGTACATCCTCCATCGCTTTCCACTTGATGTCGAAGCCGAAAAACTTCGCGCCGCTGAGCCCGAGCAGCAGATTGTCGACGAAGAATGGCGGCAGGCCGATATTGCGAATCGTACGGCGCGCTTTGGCCATCTCCTCCTTGGTGAAGAAGAAGGTGTAGCGGAAAAACTCTATCTTGCGTCTGGCCGCGAGATCCTTGACGACGGAGTAGACCGCCTTCTCCTGCTTTCCCAGTATCGCGAACTTCCGTATCGCCGCCAGTTTCGTTCCGGCGATCTGGGTGATGGAGTCTCCGAGAAAATCCTGATGGTCGATACCGATCGGGGTGACGAGCGTCAAATCTTTGTCGAAGACGGCGGTGGCATCATGCTCGCCGCCCAGACCCGCTTCCAGCACGATATAGTCGCACTGCTGCAGTACCGAGATCGCCAGCAGCGTCGTATACTCGAAATAGCTCAGTGCCCCGGATTCTTCAGGTGTCAGCAGCTGCTGCAGTCTCGCATGATGCGCTTCGAGCAGTTCGTCGGAGACATCGGCGCCGTCGATCCAGATGCGTTCGTTGAAGCGGAGAATATGGGGGGAAGTGTAGTGTCCGACGCTGACACCCGATTTGTGCAGATAGTGCGCCAGAAAGCGGCCGGTGCTCCCCTTGCCGTTGGTCCCGATGACATGGATGATTCTGGGCAGATCGAAGTGCGCTTCGAGACGCTGCCAGATACGCGGAAAACGGTCGTAGTCGATCTTGTCGTAGTAGAGCGGTTTTTCCGCCAGAAAATCCTGCAGGCTCATGCGGTGACTTTCAGCGGCGGATAGACACGGTTTCTGCCGCCGTTTTTGGCCTGATAGAGGCGTCTGTCCGCCTCCTCGATCAGCGCCTTCTGCGTCGGAAATTCACTGGAGCTGGCGACACCGGCACTGATCGTCACCGGCACCGCTTCGCCTTTGTAGACGAATTTGAACTTCTCTACCCTGTCGCGGATCTTCTCGGCGAATATCTGTGCCCCCTCCAGCGGCGTTTTGGGCAGAATCGCCAGGAACTCTTCCCCGCCGTATCTGCCGACGATATCGACATCGCGCTTGAGCTCCGCAAAGAGCCTGCCCAGCTGCTTGAGTATCAGATCGCCCGCTTCATGCCCGTAGGTATCGTTGATATTTTTGAAGTGGTCGATATCGAAAAAGCCGATCGAATATTCGATATTGTAGCGGCGATAGCTCTTGTCCGCACGGTTGAGCTCTTCGTCGAGTCCGCGCTTGGAGACCAGGCCGGTGAGAAAATCGTGGCGCGACTCCTGCTTCGCCTTTTTGAGCGCCGCTTCGAGTTTCTTGATCTTCTGCTGCATCTGTGCGATCACCGCATCCTCTCTGGACATGATGTCGCTGAGCTGTTTCGTCTCGAACTCCAGCGTATCGGCGATCTTCATCAGCTTCTGTCTGATCGTCTCGAAATCGCTTCCGTTGCGCTCCAGACCCACGAGCTCCTGCTTGACCTCTTTGACCTTTTCGTAGCTGAGATTGGTGTTGTCGATCAGATTGACGATCTTGACCGAGACTTCGCTCAGAATCTCATCCAGAGAGAGGATCCGCTCTTTGACTTCGTTTTTGTCGATCCTGATGCGCTTTTCGATCAGCACTTTGAGCTGCTGCTGCACATCCGACTCGTAAAGGAGCTCGGGGGCGTTGCTGAGCATGTAGCTGAGTGTGGCGATCTCGTCGTCGAGGCTCTGCGTCAGAGAGGGTGTCAGCGATGCGACCACGACCTGCGCCATCTCGTCGAGCTTCTCCCTCTCGTCCTGCTTCTCCAGCGCTTTTTCGATCTGGTCGAGCAGCTGCATGTAGTCACCGCTTTTGCTGCCGGCGATGCGCTGGAGTCTGGGGAGGTAGTCGCTCTGTTGCGAAGCGAGCAGCTGCTCCCACTTTTCGGTGATGATTTCGAAACTGTTGAGATCGCAGAGGTGCTCGATGCGCTCCAGCGAAGCGTTGGCGAGATCGCGCGACTTCTGATCGGGAAACTTCGCGATCATCTCGAGCAGATATTTGATCAGCGTGATCGTCACCACCTTCTGTTTGCCGCTGTTTCCGAGTGTCAGGCGGTTGAGGCTCGAGACGAGATAGATCATCAGCTCGTCGAGGGTTTTGACGCTGTATTTGGATACATCCGCCTGCATCGTCTCGTTGAGACGCTTGATATACTTCTCTTTGAGATGGCACTCCTCGATACTGAAGCCGTATCGGTTGGCGATCTGACAGAAGGTCTTCTGATAGTTGTGCGGTGTCAGCGGCGTCTTCTGTGCGTTGAGGGTCTGTATGGTCTCTCTGACGATATCATTGATTGTCACTTCTTATACCTTTGACCGAGAGTTTGGAAATAAACTCGTCGAGTGCTTTGTAAGAGGCATGCTTGATTGCTTCAAAACGCTTGGTATCCGAAATGACACTGTTGGATTCGATCGTGAAGTCGTAATCGCCCCGCGAAGCGATCTCCCCTTCATGCCCGTTTCGGTCCCGATAGTGTGTCGACAGATCGACATAGGTTTTGTAGGCAATCACATAACCGTTCTTATCATACTGTATCGGCAGAAACGAGACTTTCTTTAGGGCTACGAAGAGGAGAGAATCGGCGTTTTTGCGGGGTACGATGCGCGATCTGAAGCGTGAAATGACCGCTTCGTTGACCGCATCGCGTATCAGGACCGTATTTTCGGGATCCTGCAGAGAGGTTTTGACTTCGACGAAGATCTTCTCCCCCAGCACCGCTCTGGTATAAAGCATCGAGGGTTTGTAACCGCACGAAACAAAAAAGGGTATCAGAAGCAGCAGCAGGAGGCGTCGCAAAACTACTTCACCACCAGATTGATCAGTTTGCCCGGCACATAGATCTCTTTGACGATCGTTTTGCCCTCGATCCAGCGCGTCGAGACCGCTTTGGCGGCTTCGAGGATCTCCTCTTTCGTTGCGTCCGCGGGCACTTCGACCATCTCACGCTTTTTGCCGTTGATCGTGACGGGCAGCGTGAGGCTCTCCTCTTCGAAGACCTCTTCGGGTATCGCGATTTGGGAGAGGTTTCGGCAACCGAAATGGCGCTCGCTGAGCTCCCAGCAGATATGTGGGATCACCGGTTCGAGGATATTGAGGAGGATATAGTAGGCTTCGCTCCAGACGGCACCGTTTTGCTGATGCGAGAGTGCGTTGAGCGCTTCCATCGTCGCTGCGATGACGGTATTGAACGCGAATGAGCGCGTCTCGTAGATGTCGTTGGATTTGACCAGCGCTTCGTAGACCTTTTTGCGTGCCGTTTTCTCCGCTTTGGAGAGGGATGCATGGTCGATCTGCGGCAGCCTGTCATGCGCGATGTTGGCGCTGCGGTCCACCAGCCGCCGGATGAACTTGAAGGCGCCTTCGACGGCGGAATCGTTCCACTCCAACTCCTTCTGCGGCGGCGCGGCGAAGAGGATGAAGAGGCGCGCCGTATCGGCCCCGTACTTCTGAATCAGGGCATCGGGATCGACGGTGTTGCCTTTCGATTTGCTCATCTTGGCACCCTCTTTGAGGACCATCCCCTGCGTCAGCAGATTGGCGAACGGCTCGTCGACGTTGATATATCCCAGATCGCGCAGCGCTTTGGTGAAGAAGCGGGCGTAGAGCAGGTGCAGGATCGCATGCTCGATACCGCCGACATACTGATCCACCTCCATCCAGTAGTCGACATCTTCGCGCTTGAAGGGACGGTCGGGATCGTTGGGGGTGCAGTAGCGCAGAAAATACCATGAACTCTCCACGAAAGTGTCCATCGTATCGGTCTCGCGTGTCGCGGCACCGCCGCAGCGCGGGCATGTCGTCTGCTTCCATGTCGGATGGCTCTCGAGCGGATTCCCCTCCCCCGTGATCTCTACATCGTCGGGGAGCGTGACGGGGAGGTTTTCGATCTTTTCGGCCACGAGCCCGCATGCGGGACAGTGGATGAAAGGTATCGGCGCACCCCAGTAGCGCTGGCGGCTGATACCCCAGTCGCGCAGTTTGTAGTTGATCTCCCGCTTGCCGATCCCCTCCGCTTCGAAGCGGGCGATGATCGCACCCTTCGCTTCGCCGTTTGGCATGCCGTCGAAAGTGTCGCTGTTGACGAGCACGCCTGCATCGGTGTAGGCTTCCCGGGAGAGGTCGCTCTTCTCGGAGGCGATCACCTCTTTGACCGGGAGGCCGTACTTCTGTGCGAAGTCGTAGTCGCGCTGATCATGCGCGGGCACCGCCATCACCGCACCGCCGCCGTATCCCGCCAGCACGAAGTTGGCGACCCATACCGGAATCTCTTCGCCTGTCAGCGGATGGACGACGGCGATCCCCAGATCGACACCCTCTTTCTCGGCTGCTGCGCGTTCGCGTTCGGACATATTGCGCATCCTCTCGATCGCTTCGATCTTCTCCGCCGGCAGCAGCGCCTGCGAGATCAGATGTTCTACGATCGGATGCTCCGGTGCGAGCGCGGTATAGCTGACGCCGTAGATCGTATCGGGACGCGTCGTGAAGACATCGAAGCCCTCGGACGCCCCATCGAGCAGCGCGACCGAATCGGCCGTCAGACGCAGAGAAAAAGAGAGCCCCTCGCTGCGTCCGATCCAGTTCTCCTGCATCGTCAGAACCTGCTTCGGCCAGCCCGATTCCAGTTTTTTGAGGTCGTCGAGCAGCTCCTGCGCATAGGCGGTGATGCGGATATAGAATCCGGGCATCTCTCTGAGCTCCACCGGATTGTCGCAGCGCCAGCAGCACCCTTCGATCACCTGCTCGTTGGCCAGCACCGTATGGCAGCTCTCACACCAGTTGACCCGCTGCTTCTTTTCGTAGAGCAGCCCCTCTTCGAACATGCGGATGATGAACTCCTGCTCGAATTTCGTATAGAGCGGGTCGGAGGTGGCGAATTCACGCTTTTTCGAAAAAGAGAGCCCCAGTGCAGCCAGCTCACCGCGCATGTAGTCGATATTTTCGTAGGTCCACTTTTTGGGATGGAGCTTGTGTTTGATCGCGGCGTTCTCCGCAGGCATGCCGAAGCTGTCCCAGCCGATCGGATGGAGGACATTGAACCCCTCTTTGCGATAGTGCCTCGCGATCGCATCGGAGATGGTGTAGTTGCGCACATGTCCCATGTGGATACGGCCACTCGGATAGGGGAACATGCTCAGGATATACTTTTTGGGCAGGCTATGGTCGTCGGAGGGCTCGAAGGCCTCCGCCTCCTCCCATTTTCGCTGCCACTTCTGTTCGGTTTCTAACGGTTGGTATTGCATGAAAGCTTTCGCTCCTGTTTTAGTTGATTTGGATGCGCACAAAGGGCAGCAAGCGCCGCCCTGGCTAAAATTCGTCGTGGGTTTTCGCCGCCTCGATCAGCACCAGCGCCATCGAAAAGAGATTGGCCAGTACCGCACCGATCGCCATCGCGATCGCCGCCTGATTGTTGTGTGCCAGCACTTCGTAGAGAAAAGCCGGAATCAGATGCATGTCGGCCACCAGCGAAGAGGCGAAGAGTTCGGCCGAGAGGATGTTTTTGACGCCGATCTTCAGCAGTGTGGAGACCAGATTGATACTCGTCGCGATAAAGAGGGCGATCGTATTGTGGTCGTAGAGATAGCCCGCCGTCGTCGTCAGGCTCGTCAGCGCGAAAAAGATAAATACGACTTTTCCCCAATCCATGGCTAGACGACGCCCCCTTCGAACTCTTTGCGCATCTTCTCTTTCTCCAGACGCTGCTTCTCCTTCTCCGCCAGTCTGCGCTTGTACTCGGCCACATCGAAGCCGAGCCACTTCAGCAGCGGTGACGCGATGAAGATCGAACTGTAGGTACCGACGACGACACCGACCAGCATCGTGAAGCTGAATCCGTGGATAATCTCACCGCCGAAGAGGAAGAGAGTCAGGACCACGAAAAAGGTGGTCAGAGAGGTGAGCGTCGTACGGGAGAGGGTCTTGGTGATCGATTCGTTGATGATCTTGAAGAGATCGTAGACCTTGCTCTGCTGGATCCCCTCGCGGATCCGGTCGAAGACGATGATCGTATCGTTGAGCGAATATCCCAGAATGGTCAGAATCGCCGCCAGAATATCGAGATTGACATCGATTCCGAAGAGCGATATCGCACCCAGCGCGATCGAGACATCATGCACCAGCGCCAGAATCGACGCCAGTGCGAAACGCCACTCGAAGCGGAAAGAGACATAGATCAGAATCACGAGGATCGAGATCACCATCGCCATCAACCCCTTCTCACGCAGTTCGTTGCCCACTTTGGGGCCGACCATATCGACCCTGCGCACTTCGAACTTGCCCGTGCTTTTGAGCAGGGCGCGCGCTTTGTCTCCGACATCGCTGCTGACCGATCCGGAGGAGGTCGGGATCTTGATGATCACTTCGTCGGGTGAGCCGAACTCCGTCACGCTCGCGGAAGCGAACATCGGATCCTGCTTGACCGCTTCGCGAATCTTTTTGATCGGTGCCGCTCCCTCGTACTTCACCTGTACCAGCGTACCGCCGGCGAAATCGATACCGTAATTGAGCCCTTTGGTGAAGAGCAGCGCATACGAAGAGAGTATCAGCACCAGCGAAAATGCGATAAAGAGCTTGCTTTTGGACATAAAGTCATATATTTTGTCTGTATTGAAAATCTCCATACTATCTGGTCCCCCCTTCGATTCCAAACCATGCTTTGAGGTTTTTGCTCTTCTGAATGCGCGGCATCAGATACTGGTAGACGCCATGCGTTCCCAGAATCGCCGTCAGCATCGAAGCGAGTATACCGATCGACATCGTGATCGCGAATCCCTTGATCGGACCGGTGCCGTAGGCGTAGAGCACGACCGCGGCGATCAGCGTCGTGATGTTGGCATCGAGAATCGCACTCATGGCGTTGTCGTATCCCTTCTCGACCGCCGTCTTGACATTGACGCCCTCCCGCAGCAGCTCCCGGATCCGCTCGTTGATGATGACATTGGCATCGACCGCCATACCCACCGTCAGTACGATACCCGCCATACCCGGCAGTGTCAGCGTCGCACCGAAGAGCGCCATCACCGCGATGATCAGAAAGAGGTTGGCGACCAGCGCGATATCGGAAACCACACCGGAGTAGCCGTAATAGAGTATCATAAAGAAGAAGACCAGCGCGAAACCGCTCAGCAGCGCGATCATGCTCGCCTTGATACTGTCGGCACCGAGCGAGGGCCCGACGCTGCGCTTCTCGAGCAGTACCACGGGTGCCAGCAGTGCCCCGCTGCGCAGCGCGATCGCGACATCATGCGCCTCCTGCACGGAGAAGCCGCCGCTGATCTGTCCGCTGCCGCCGCCGATGCGCTCCCGGATCACCGGAGCGGAGTAGACGACATTGTCGAGCACGACCGCCATCCGTTTGCCGACATTCTCTCCGGAGAAGTTGCCGAATATCTTGGCCCCTTCACTGTTGAGGGTGAAGTTGATCACCGGCTGGTTGGACTGGTCGAAAGCGACCCGTGCATCGGTCAGCATGCTGCCGTCGAGCACGGGAACCGCTTTGAGCAGGTATTTCTGCTGCGGATTCTTGACATCGGGGAGAATCACGTCGCCATACTCCGCCGCTTCGTCGGGAGAGAGTTTGTAGACCTGATCGGCACGCTTCTCATCCACGGCCATCAGCTGCAGATGCGCCGCTTTGGCGATCAGCTCACGCGCACGCTTCTCCTCTTCGGGGGTCTTGATACCCGGCAGTTCGACGAGGACTTTGTCCTTGCCCTGTTTCGCGACCGTCGGCTCCGCCAGACCGAACTGATCGAGACGGTTACGAATCGTATCGACCGCCTGCTGAATCGCGAAGTTTTTGACCGCAATCTCCTCTTTGGGCGTCAGCTTGACGACATAGTGGAGGTTCTCTTCACGGACATCGAGCCCTTTGATATCTTTGAGCATCTTTTCGAGTCTCGGCTTTTCGTCTGCGTCGAGCAGCGTGAAGGAGAGCCTGTCGCCGCTGATTTTCAGATCGTCGATGATGATCTCTTCGTCATCGGCATAGAACTTGATCGTCGAAGCGAGCGATTTGATCTTCGATTTGATCGCTTCGTCCGTCTTGACGCCCAGCAGCATGTGCAGACCGCCCTGCAGGTCGAGCCCGAGGTTGATCTTCGCCCCTTTGTCCGTCTGCAGTATCGACGGCATGGAGAGCCCCACACCGAAGATAATGGCGACGATAAATATGATTAGTCTGTAATTCATCTCAGTCTGTTCCGATCTACGATTCGATCTTTTTGGCTACGAACTCTTTGGCGATCTTGACGACCGTATCGTCGCTGATCTTCGCCTTGACATAATCCTCTTCCGCTTTGACCACTTCCGCCATCAAGCCGCCGCTGGTGACGATCTTGTCTCCTTTGGAGAGCGACGCGAGCATCTCTTTGTGCTCTTTGGCCTGCTTCTGCTGCGGACGGATGATCAGAAAGTAGAAGATCGCGAAAAGCACGATCAACGGCAAGAACGATGTGAGTAGACTTCCCTGAGCCTGTGGTTGCATGACAATCCTTTTATAATATCAAAATTTCGCGTATATTAGCACTCTTTGACTAATAAGTCGCTTTGCGTTAAGGGCACCTCTAAAAATAGGTGATACTCACAACATTACCGACTTCCGTCTAGGCTAGGCACGCTTTACAGCCCTAGCCATAGCTAAGGCGAAAAAGCGTAACGACGCATAGGCGGAAGTCGGTAATGCCCGCAGGGTGGGCTTTGTAAACGCAATCTTTCACAAGATGCTTCCATCGTCTTAGCTTCGGCTAGGACTTGAAAGCCTCTTGCAAAATCTCGCATTTGCAAAGCCCATTGTGAGTATCACCTATTTTTAGAAGTGCCCTTAAGTTATCTTTGTTAGAATATTTCAAACTATTTCAGTGAAGTGAGTGATATGTTCAAAGATCTGCTCTCCATCGACAAGCCGCACTTCGGGAAAGCGCCCTTTTTCGCCCTTTTTCGCCCGCACTTTCTCCTCTACGGTGCGTTGGCTGCCCTCATGCTCGCCGCTTTCATCTATATCGACTACTTCGGATTCACGCCGACGATCCCCGTGCGGTCGATCGATTCGCTGCTTGCGCTCGGCGCGTTCTGGCTGCTGCTGACGCTGCCGCGAAGTGCCCTCTTCTGGGCCGGTTTTTTCACCGGTCTGCTCTGGTTCTACTGGATCGCCTTCTCGTTCCGCTACTACGATGTCGCATGGCTCATCCCCTTCATGCTCCTCTTCGTCGCACTCGCCTACGGCCTCTTCTTCTGGATTGTCGGGCTTTTCGACCACCCTCTGCCCCGGGCGCTCCTGCTGCTCGGGTTCAGTTATTTCCATCCCCTCTCTTTCAACTGGTTCATCCCCGAGCTGAGCCTGATACACACCTTTTTCGGTATCGAAAAGTGGCGATTCGCACTGCTGCTGCTCGCACTCGTCATCGCCGCGTCGCTCAGGGGATGGTGGAGGCTGCTGGCGCTGCTGGCGCTGATCGGTGCGGTCGATCCCCGCTACGACCGCCACCTGCCGCTGCCTGCGACGAGAGTGATGCTGACCGATTCGATGGTGCCGCAGGAGAAGAAGTGGCATCCCGACTATCTCCCCGAGACGATCGAAAACAATCTCGCTACGATTCTGCAGGCGATCAGCGAAAAGTACGATATGGTCGTGCTCGACGAGAGTGTCTTTCCGATGTTTCTCAACACCGATCTCAACCTGACCCGAAAGCTGCAGGATCTGAGCCACGATATCGTGATCGTCGCCGGTGCGCTCTACAGCGACGGCAAGAACGCTTACAACAGCACCTACTACTTCGACAAAGGGAAGATCTATATCGCCAACAAAGTGATCCTCGTCCCTTTCGGAGAGGAGATTCCCCTCCCCCGCTTTCTCGCGAAATGGATCAACGACCATTTCTACAACGGTGCCGAAGATTACCGCACCGCCGCCCGTCCGGTCGATCTGAAGCTCTCGACCGGCACCTACCGCAACGCGATCTGCTTCGAAGCGACGCGGGAGGAGCTCTTCGCCGGCGATCCCGCACAGATGATCGCCGTCAGCAACAACGCATGGTTCACCCCGTCGATCGAGCCGACGCTGCAGAAGCTGCTGCTGGAGTACTTCGGCAAGCGCCACCACACGGTGATCTACCACAGTGCCAATCACGGCATCAGTACGATCATACGGTAGCAGGGAGCAAAGATGAGAGATTCCGGAGACGGCATCAAAACACGCAACGCCGACTGGCGCTTCGACGGCGACGTCGCCGAAGCGTTCGAGACGCATGTCGCCAGATCGGTACCGCTTTACGAAGAGGGGCATGATCTGATCGTCCGGGTGAGCGACTTCTTCGTCAAGGAGGATTCGGTCTGCTACGAGCTGGGGGCTTCGACGGGCAGGCTCACCGACCGCCTCGCCGCACACCACCACTTCCGAAAGGCGAAATTTATCGGCCTGGAGCGGGAAGCCGACATGGTCCGCAAGGCGCAGGCACTCTACCGCAGGGAGAATCTATCTTTCGAAGAGGCCGATATCACCGCCTACGACTACGAAAAGTCCGATCTGATCGTCGCCTACTATACGGTGCAGTTCATCCACCCCAAACTGCGCCAGCAGCTGATCGACACGATCTACGAGCGGCTGCACTGGGGAGGGGCATTCGTGATGTTCGAGAAGGTACGCGCCAACGATGCGCGCTTTCAGGATATCATGACGGCACTCTACACCGATTACAAGCTGGAGCGCGGATACAGCCCCGACGAGATCGTCGCCAAGTCACGCAGCCTCAAAGGGGTGCTCGAGCCCTTCTCCACCGAAGGCAACCTCGACATGCTGCGGCGCGCGGGATTTGCCGACATCATCACGATTCAGAAGTATATCAATTTCGAAGGGTTTCTGGCGATCAAGTGATCGGACACGCTGCAACAGCGTTTACGCCAGTGCCGCCTGAATCCTGCGAATCTCCGAGACCACCGCTTCCAGCCCTTCGAGTGTCAGCATGTTGGGGCCGTCGCTGAGGGCACAGGAGGGGTCGAAGTGCGTCTCGAAGAAGAAGCCGTCCACACCCACCGCTGCCGCGGCACGGGCCAGAGGTGCGACATATTCGCGTTTTCCGCTGCTTTTGCCGCCTGCACCGCCCGGCATCTGTACCGCATGCGTCGCATCGAAGATGACCGGTGCGAATTGTCGCATGATCACCAGCGATCGCATATCGACGACCAGATTGCCGTACCCGAAGCTGCTTCCCCGCTCGGTCAGCCAGAGGCCCGCTTCACGGCTCTTGTCGTATGTCGCAGCATCGACGCCGCGTGTCTGGAGCACTTTGCGTGCGGAGTACTCCATATCGAGGGGGTTCATGAACTGCCCCTTTTTGATATTGACGATGCAATCTGTTTTGGCCGCGGCGACCAGCAGATCGGTCTGACGGCAGAGAAACGCGGGGATCTGCAGCACATCCACCACATGCGCCGCTTCGTTGACCTGCCAGGTCTCATGCACATCGGTCAGAAGCTTGTAGCCGAAATGCTCCCGCACCTCTTCGAGGATCTTCAGCCCCTCCTGTATGCCCGGCCCGCGAAAGCTGTCGAGTGAAGTGCGGTTGGCTTTGTCGAAGCTCGCTTTGAAGTAGAAGTCGATCTCTTTGTCCGCGTGGTATCGCTGCAATCCTTCGGCGATGCGAAAGATATTCTCTCTGCTCTCGATGACGCATGGTCCTGCAATCAGTATCATTGTCTTATCCTTTGTTCTGTTCGTCGGTATCCGCCCAAAAAGCTTCGGAGGATACCGACTCTATTCAGAGAATTCTATCGTATTTGCCTTTGCCTTTACATCACCGAAAAAGATCACATCCTTGAGCATCGCGAAATCGCTGATGCCGTCCTTTCTCAGATGGACATAGATCTCGCCCCGCTTCGATGCGAAGATTCTGCGGTGCAGGATCACTTTGAGATACTTCCCCTGCGGTGCGATATCGACCCGACCGTCTTTGTCGTTGGCGCCGACGGCTCTGAGACGGCAGCGGCTCCCCGTGCAGATCCCCCGCTTCACATAGCGGTGCAGGTTGAAAAAGAGCGTCAGGATATCATCCCCGGCGAAGTAGGAGAGCTTCTCCTGCTTCCTCTGCGTCCGGCCATCCGAAGTGACGCTGCTCTCATGGAGAATCACCCGGTTGCGGTAGTCGAAGCGATAGGTATGCGCCTCCCGGAAATGCTTGCCTTTGCGTGTCTCGGTGCGAAACATCTCCGGAACGAGCAGCCCGTCGGCGACCCGTCCCTCGCTGCTGTAGGATTCGATGCGCCGGTTGCTCATCAGCTTCGCGACGCCCGTAGCGGAGGCTTCGATCGTGATTTTGTACCGTTGGCTTTCGGGATCGATCCGGAGCCTGGCATCCGCTTTGCCGATCGATCCGAAAATGGCATAGGAGATGTCGTAACCCACATGCAGCATGCGGTAGCTGTAGAGAGCGGTCGGCAGCAGTACCAGCAGCAGGATCGTCATGAGGCTTTTCATACGCCATTATAGCATCAGAATCTGTAAATTAGAGCCTTCAAACAACCCCAAACCTGAGATATGGTATATTATCTCTTAAATATTCATCAATAGAAAAGAGAGAGATATGACCAAAATAGCCCTGATCGGCAAACCCAATGTAGGGAAGAGCTCCCTGTTCAACCGTATCGCCAAAAGACGCGATGCCATCACCTCCGAAGTAAGCGGCACCACCCGCGATGTCAAACGGGGCGTCGTGACGCTCAGCGAATCGGAAGCGATGCTGATCGATACCGGCGGGCTCGACGACTCGACCACCCTCTTCTCCTCCGTCAAGGAGAAGTCGCTCGCAGCCGCGGCGGATGCCGATATCATCCTCTACATGGTCGACGGCAAGATGCTCCCCGACGAAGAGGATAAAAAACTCTTCTTCGCACTCCAGAAACTGGGAAAGAAACTGGCGCTGGTCGTCAACAAGATGGACAACGACCGTCAGCAGGAAGAGATCGGCTGGGAGTTCGCGTCGTTCGGCACCGATACGATCTTTTTCCTCTCCGTCTCGCACAACCGCGGCACCCGCAAACTGATCGACTGGCTCGAGCAGCAGATCCCCGCCGATGAGAAAAACGCAACCCCGCAGCTCGTCGAGGATGAGGATGATTTCGCACTCGAGGAGATTCTGGCACAGGAGGAGGCCAGAGCGAGCGGCACAGCGCCCGAAGAGGAGGATAACGAAATCCGCATCGCCATCATCGGGCGGGTCAATGTCGGCAAAAGCTCTCTGCTCAACGCCCTCGTCGGAGAAGAGCGCTCGGTCGTCAGCGATGTCGCCGGTACGACGATCGATCCCGTCGACGAAGAGATTCTCTACGGGGACAAACGCTTCGTCTTCGTCGATACCGCCGGTATACGCCGCCGCGGCAAGATCGAAGGGATCGAGAAGTTCGCCCTCAACCGCACGCAGGCGATGCTCGAAAACGCCGACATCGCCCTCCTCGTCCTCGATGCCAGCGAAGATTTCAAAGAGCTGGACGAGCGCATCGCCAATCTGGTCGAGAAGTTCGAGCTGGGGTGCATCATCGTGCTCAACAAATGGGATGCCGCCAGATACGACTACGAGAAGACGGTCGAGATGGTGCGCGACCGCTTCAAGTTCCTCTCCTGGGCACCGATCATCACCGTCTCGGCACTGAGCAAAAAGCGCGTCCACAGGATTCGCGACATGATCGGGGAGGTCTATGCACACTACACCTTCCGTATCCCCACCTCCCAGCTCAACGAAATCCTCAAACGCACCAACAAAAAGCATCAGCTCCCCTCCGACCACGGCAAGATCACCAAGATCTACTTCGGCACGCAGTTCGATATCAAGCCGCCGCGCATCGCGCTCATCATGAACCGCCCCAAATCGCTCCACTTCAGCTACAAGCGCTACCTGATCAACCAGCTGCGCAACTACTTCGACTTCAGCGGCACGCCGATCGTCATCGAAGCGAAGAAGAAAAAGAGCGACGAGGAGTTCGATGCATGAAAAATATCATTCTGATTGGCTTCATGGGCGTGGGCAAAGGCACCGTGGCGCGTGCATTCGCCAAAGAGTACGAAGATTTTTACGCGATCGATACGGATGACCTGATCGAGAGCCTCGAAAACCGCAAAATCAAGAAGATCTTCGAAGAGGATGGAGAGGCACACTTCCGTGCGCTCGAGCGCAAAACGGCCGGGTGGCTCGAGCGGAGCGTCCGAAACGCCGTCATCTCCACCGGCGGCGGATTCTACCGGCAGCCCAACCTGCATGCCATCGGTACCGTCGTCCTGCTCGAGAGCAGTTTCGAAGCGATCCTCAAACGGATCGTCGAACACCCCAACGCCAGAAAAAAACTGGCCAAACGCCCCCTCTTCTCCAGCCCGGAGCAGGCCGAAGCGCTCTACGACGAACGCGAACCGGCCTATAGGGAGGTCGCCGACATCGTCGTCAATGTCGAAGGCAAGACCCCCGAACGCATCGCCGCGGAGATCTACGCCCATCTGAAGGCGCGTGCATGATAAGACGCGTCGCGATCACCGGCGGAACGCACGGCAACGAATTGACCGGGGTCTACCTGGTCGACTACTGGCAACGCCACCCCGAACCGGTCCGACGGGACTCCTTCGAGACACTGCTGCTGCATGCCAATCCCGAAGCGATCAAAGCATGCCGACGCTATATCGACCGCGATCTCAACCGCTCCTTCGCACACCATGACCTCGCCCATCCGGCCGACCACTACGAAGCGCAGCGCGCATGCGAGCTCAACGCGCTGCTGGGCCCCAAAGGTGCCGAAGATCCTGCGGTAGATTTCATCGTCGATCTCCACTCCACCACCGCCAATATGGGGCTCTCGCTCGTCGTCAGCAACGAAAGCGCACTCACATGGGAAGCGGTACGCTACCTCAAATCGGTCGAACCGAGACTCCATGTCTACCGCTGGCGGGGCGACGAGGAGGATGCTTTCGTCGATTCGATCGCACCGCACGGCTTCGCGATCGAAGTGGGCCCCATCCCGCAGGGTGTGCTGCGCAGCGACCTCTTCTTCGATACCGCCCGGCTGGTCTACCGGCTGCTCGACTTCTTCGAAGCGAAAAACCGCGACACCGCGCCAAAGATCGCAGATCGAATCGAAATCTACGACCATGTCGATATGATCGACTACCCCAGAGAGCCCGACGGAACGCTGGCGGGGATGGTGCATGAAGCGAGAGAGCATCGCGATTATACACTGGTGCGCAAGGGGGATCCTCTCTTTCGCCGTTTCGACGGCAGCGAAATCCGCTACGACCGCGACGAACCGCTGCATGCACTCTTCATCAACGAAGCGGCCTACTACGAAAAGGGATTCGCCATGACACTCGCCAGACGTATCATAGTATAGATCGGATTTACTGCCAGAGGCAGATAGCGTATATAAAAAAGAGGCTCAGACCGCAGGGAGGATTTGTCCTCTTTTTTGTATATGCTTTCTGCCGTGAAGTTAGGAGAGTGTGATCGCCCGGTTCTCGGCATAAAAAGCTCTGACGCGGTCACT
>CAYLLC010000001.1:23970-60559 GCA_964384355.1 uncultured Sulfurospirillum sp.
GTTAGGAGAGTGTGATCGCCCGGTTCTCGGCATAAAAAGCTCTGACGCGGTCACTCACGCTGATCGCCCGACGGATATAGCCCGCGAAATCGTCACGCGTATAGTGAATCCTCAGCGTCGCAGGATCGATCGCCCGTGAAAGCGCCACATAGAACTGACTGTCTGCAAAGATCGTATCGACATTGCAGATCAGATGGTCGATACTCATCCCCTGCGATTTGTGGATCGTAATCGCGAAGGCAGGGCGCAGCGGAAACTGCTCCAGCGTAGCGATCACTTCATCTTCTAGCATGCCGTCGGGTGCGACACCGGGGCGCGCCAGCTCGAACTGAAACCGATCCACCTTGATCAGCCGCCCGCCCTTCTCCACCACGATACTATCCTTGTCGATATGCTCCACCACCGCACGCTCACCGTTGTGGTAGCTGCCCCATTTGTTGGTCGTGAAGATGACCGGAATCCCCTCCTTGAGCTTCAGATCGGGAATGATCGGGAGATTCTGCTGCCACTTCTGTACCATGCGATCGTCGATCGTCGGATCTTTGACCTTCACGATCGCCGGCAGATCGATCTCCTGCCGCTGCACGGCCGCCACCTTCTGCAGATTGAGCCGGTCCGCCTGCGCATTGGTCCCAAAAAGCACCGTCGCATCGCCGATCCCGTCGAAGTCGTTGTGTCGCAGCGCTTCGAGATAGTCGACCACCTCCGCATCCGCATCGCCGACGCGTACCTTCTCCAGAATCTGCATAAATTCTCTGTTGGCGGTACGCTTGATCTCCGTCAGCTCCAGCGTGACGAAATCGAATACCTCCCACGCACTGCTCTCGAAGGCATAGAGCCCCTCCTCCATCAAGCCCCCGTCGGCATGGGGACCGCGCTTGCGCACCGGCGGCAGCTGATAGAAATCGCCGACCACCAGCAGACGACCCTCATATTTGCACTGTCGCAGGCGGTAGAGGATCATCTCCATCAGCGCGGCACTCACCATCGAAATTTCATCGATGATGATCAGATCGGTGCTTTTGAGGATTTTGCAGAGCTCCTTGAGACGGCTCTTGTTGTAGCGGTCGTTCGCACTCAGACGCTCCAGGCTGTCGGCGATCCCGAAAACGAAAAAGCTGTGGATCGTCACCCCGCCGACATTGACGGCCGATATCCCCGTGGAGCCGAGCACGACGACGCCCTGATACTCCTTCTTGTAGTGGGCGATCACCTCTTTGGTGAGGTAGCTCTTGCCCACACCGGCTCCCCCCGTAAGGAAGACATTTCCCGATTCCAGCAGTGTGACGATTCTATCCAGACGATTCATCCGGCGATTATAACATATAAAAGATATTTCGCTAAAATGCAGCCTGCTGACTTTTTGCCTCACCGCTTTGGCTGCAGTGATGCAAGAAGTCTTCCGACAAAAAAGGAGGATTACCCATGTTTACCAGACTACTCATCTCCGCCGCGACTGCGGCGCTGCTCTTCACCGGCTGTGCACAGAAATCAGAAAGTGCCAAAACGCTCCATACTGCGCATGCTGCACACCACTGGAGTTATTCGGGAGAGACCGGACCGATTCACTGGGGCGACCTCAAGCCGGCGTTCTTCATGTGCAAAGCGGGCAAAAACCAGTCTCCCGTCGATATCACCGATGCGCGCACGATCGAAAAGAAACATATCGGATTCCGCTACTTCATCGGCGGCGACGATGTCGTCTACAACGGCCATGCGGTACAGGTCAACTACCGCCCCGGCAGCTTCGTGACGATCGACGGCCACAACTACGAACTCAAACAGTTCCACTTCCATACGCCGAGCGAAAATACGATCGACGGCAAACACTTCCCGATGGAAGTACACTTCGTCCATGCCGACAAAAACGGCAATCTCGCCGTACTCGCACTCATGATCAAAGAGGGTGCCGAAAATCCGGAGCTCGCCAAAGTGCTCGAATCTCTCTCCGGAAAAGAGGGAGAAGAGAAGAAGATGGTACATCCGGCCAACGCCTCCGCACTCATGCCGATGGATGTCGACTACTACCGCTTCAACGGCTCCCTGACGACACCGCCCTGCTCCGAAGGGGTCGTATGGATCGTCTTCAAAAAGAGCGTCACCGCCTCACCTGCACAGATCAAAGCGATCCATGATGTGATCGGATTCGAAAACAACCGACCGGTACAGCCGATCAACGCACGCCTGATCGTCCGCTGATGCAGTTTCGGATCGACCATACCGACGGTGATGCGAGAGCATGCACCATCACGACGGCCCACAGCACGATTCAGACACCGGTATTCATGCCGGTGGGTACGGTGGGCTCGGTCAAAGGCCTCGATGCCGTCGATATGCGCGATATCCTGCAGACCGATATCATCCTGGCCAACACTTACCACCTCTATCTGCGGCCGGGCGACGAGATCGTCGGGCACTTCGGCGGGCTGCATGGATTTACCCGCTACGACAGGAGCTTTCTGACCGACAGCGGCGGATTTCAGGCATTTTCCCTCTCCAAACACGCGAAACAGGATCCCGGCGGCATCACCTTCAAGAGCCACATAGACGGCTCGATGCACTACTTCACACCCGAAAAGGTGCTCGATATCCAGTACAATCTCGGGAGTGACATCATGATGATCCTCGACGATCTGATCGCGCTCCCTGCGGAGGAGAAGCGGATCGAGCTCTCGATCGAGCGCACGACACGCTGGGCGGAGGCGTCGATCGCCTATCACCGCGCTTCCCAGGCACGCGGCGTCGGGACCGACCAGAATATCTTCGCGATCATTCAGGGCGGCACCACGCCGAAATATCGGGAGCACTCCGCCAAAGCGCTCTGCAGCATGGATTTCGACGGTTTCGCGATCGGAGGGCTCAGTGTCGGAGAGTCCAATGCCCAGATGTACGACACCGTAGCCTTCACGACACAGTTCATGCCGACGCAGAAGCCGCGCTATCTGATGGGCGTCGGCACCCCCGAGGATCTGGTCGAAAATGTCGCACGGGGTATCGATATGTTCGACTGCGTCATGCCTACCCGCAATGCCCGAAACGGCACCCTCTTCACCACTTTCGGCAAGGTCGGGATCAAAGCGGCGCGCTACCGGCTCGACGACGATCCGATCGATCCGGCATGCAGCTGCTACACCTGCCGCACCTACTCCCGGGGCTACCTCAATCACCTCTACCGCGCCAAAGAGCTCACCTACTTCCGGCTCGCGTCGATTCACAATCTCCACTACTATCTGACACTGATGCGGCAGATGCGCCGTGCGATCGCCGAACAGCGGTTCGCAGCCTTTCAAAACGACTTCTACGCAATGCGCGGATAATTCCACGATTTTTTGGATATAATGGTCTCAGACCATATCAAGGAGTTCCTATGAAAAAAGTTACGATTGCACTCTTTTCGATCCTGCTGCTCGCAGGATGCGTCAGCACCCCCTACGCCAATATCGGTGCGAGCAAAACGGTCAATGTCGGCGGTATCGATGTCGGCGTCGGCATCGGCAACATCCTGCACCCCTGATCGACCGCGCGCTTCACAAAAGAGATGAAGCGCGCACTGCTACCGCCTGACGCACCAAAAAGACTTTTTCCCCGCAAACCCCTTCAAGAATCTTCCCAACTGTCGATATAAGGATAGCTAACTTTGACATATCTATCGTGCGAAGTTAAATATTTTGTAATAAATAGAAATTTTATAGGGAAATGCATGATATTACGCAGTGACAGGAAACAACAGAACAACCAGACCTACAGAGATCTGCAGTCACTTTTTCGTCTCTTTCTGGGCGGGATCTTCATATTGGGTGCGCTCAATTTTATCTTCTCCAGCATGATAGAGGATCTCGATACGCAGACCAAAAATCTCGAGACCAAGAAGATGATCGAAGAGAAGATCGCCACCACACTGCTGGGTATACGCGAAAATATCTCCGATCTGCAGTTTGTCCGTAAATCGGACAGTGCCTACGTCAAGGAGAAGCTCGACGAAAAGCTCTCCAGACTCTCGAACGACCTCGATCGGCTCCAGAACGGCGGTGTCGTCCGCATCACCGATACACAGAAGATCGCTTATACGCCGCAGCACTACAGCACGCAGTACGACAGCTTCAACACCCTCGCCCTGATCAAGCTGCGACAGGATCTGGCGAAACTGCAGCGGTTGATCGCATCGGGTGGCTTCGGGAGTGCACAGGTCAAGCAGCTCTCCGACACGCTCAGACGCATGCAGTCGACCAACAACAGCATGCTCAACCAGACGCTCTACCAGATCAGCCGTATCAAAGATGAGATCGCGATCAAGAAGGATCGCTATATCGGGTACGAACTGCTGGCGGTGATCTTCGTCATCGCCTCACTGCTCTATGTCAGCAATCTCATCAGCAACCAGATCCTCGCCAACAGCGACAAGATGGAAGCGGCCAACAGAGAAGCGCAGAAGCTGGCACTCAAAGCCAAGCATGCCAGCAAAGCCAAATCGGACTTCCTGGCCAATATGTCGCATGAGATACGCACACCGCTCAATGCGATTCTGGGATTTATCGATCTGCTCAAAGAGAAGGAGCGCGATCCCGAAAAGCTCAAATATATCCGAACCGTCCAGAGCTCATCCAATACGCTGCTGGGCATCATCAACGATATCCTCGACTTCAGCAAGATCGAGAGCAACAACCTCCAGATCGAAAAGATCGATTTCAACACCTACGAAGAGCTCAACACCCTCGCCGACCTCTTCCGCGCCAAAGCCTCCGAGAAGAGTGTCTCGCTCACCGTCAAGATGCAAAAAGATATGCCCAAAGCGCTGGTCAGCGATCCGCTGCGCATCAAACAGGTGATCGCCAACCTCCTCTCCAACGCGATCAAATTCACCCCGCGAAACGGTCGCGTGGAGCTTGCGATCAGTTACGAAGCGGGCTATCTGACCGCCAGCGTCAAAGACAACGGCATCGGGATTCCTGCAGAGAAGCAGCAGGATATCTTCAAAGCCTTCTCGCAGGCGGAGAGCTCCACGACACGCAAATTCGGCGGAACCGGTCTGGGGCTGACGATCAGCTCCAAGCTGGTCCAGATGCTCGGCGGCGAGCTCAGACTCGAGAGCCAGCCGGGACACGGCAGCCGATTCTACTTCTCGATTCCGGTCGAAGTCGGCACATACAAGGCCGACTCCAAACCGGACGAACAGCAGGATCTGCTGATCAAAGGCAGACGCATTCTGCTGGTGGAGGACAACAAAGCCAATCAGATGTTCATGAGCCTGATCCTCAAAAAGTTCGGTCTCATATTCGACATCGCCAATGACGGCCTCGAAGCGATCGACCGATTCCGTGAGAACTACTACGATCTGATTCTGATGGATGAGAATATGCCCAATCTCAACGGCATCGAAGCGACCAAACGGATTCTCGAGATCGAAGCGAAAGAGGCACGCACCCATACACCGATCATTGCCTTGACGGCAAACGCCCTCAAAGGTGACCGCGAGCGCTTCATCGCGGCGGGCATGGATGAGTATATGACCAAACCGGTCAACAGAGAGAAACTGCATGCGATGCTGGCAAAATTCATCGCACCCAAAAAGGAGAATGTATGATTGATATAGATTTGATGGCGGCCCAGCTGGGATTCGAGCCCGATGAGGCGGCGATGCTGGTCGAGATGTTTCTGGAGAGTGCGCAGAGTACCCTCTCACAGCTGCAGAGTGCCATCGAGCGAGAAGATTACGAAGCGATCCGCAGCCATGCCCACTCGATCAAAGGGAGTGCGGCCAACCTGACACTCGAAGCGATCTATCTGCATGCCAGAAATATCGAAGAGAGCGCCAAGGCGGAAGCGGCGATCGACTATGCCGCCGAGGCCCGCAAACTCGCCGACATGATCGCAGAGATCACGATACCGGAGGTACTCTGAGATGCAGACCAAGGTATTGATAGTAGACGATATCCCGCTCAACCGCATGACGATCAAACTCTCGCTCAAGTCGGAGGGGTACACCTTCCTCGAAGCGGGCGACGGCCGCGAAGCGATCGAAATAGCGCTCGCCGAAAAGCCCGATCTGATTCTGATGGATGCGATGATGCCGGTGATGGACGGATTCGAAGCGACCAAAGCGATCCGCGCGATCGAGGAGATACAGCGCACGCCGATACTCATGATCACCTCGCTGGAGGGGAAAGAGGATATGCTCAGAGCCCTAGAGTGCGGTGTCAACGACTTCATCAGCAAATCGTTCGACAAGGTCGAGCTGCAGGCGCGCTGCAGATCCTACATAGAGACCGCCAGGCTCAACAAAAACTATATCCTCGCTTCGGTCAACGCCGTCAGCGGATACCCCAACAAAATCGCCCTTCAGAAGCGGCTGCATGAGAACAGAGAGGGATCGTTCGGCCTCTTTCTGCTCCATATGGACAACTACACCCTCAACGAAAACTTCTTCGGCAGCGATATCGCCGAGAAGCTCGATATCGTCTTTCTCGAGACGCTCAAACAGTTCAGCACGATCCTGCCGGACTACGGCCTCTACCACCTCGCCAACGGCGAATATGCGATTCTGCTCCGCAACGACACCTTCTCCGCATCACAGGCGGAAGGGTTCTGCGCCAATCTGATCGAGCATGTCAAAAAGAGCCGCTTCACCTACGATATCTATGAGTTCTATGTCAATATCACGATGGCCTACGCCGACACCGCACCGCTGACACTCTACGAAGATGCGAGTGCGATTCTGGGGCTGGCACGCACCGAAAAGCGGGAGTACATGCTCTCCGAAGGGAATATCGACATGCTCAAAGAGAGTATCGAAGAGAATCTCAAAATCCTCAAAGTGATCAAACAGGCGCTCAAGGATGACAAGATCATCCCCTTCTACCAGCCGATCTACAACAACCACACCGGAGAGATCCGCCGCTACGAGGCGCTGGTGCGCATGTACGACGACAACTACGATATCATCTTTCCGCAGCCCTACTTCCTCGAAGCCTCCAAAAAGGGGAAACTCTACCCCTACATCACGAGGCTGCTGATCAAGAAGGTGATGCAGAAGATCCGCGAAAACGGGTGTGAAATCTCGATCAACCTCTCCTCCCTCGATATCGAAGATCCGATCATGCGTCAGTTCCTCCTCGAAGCGATGGAAGCCAACCGCGACATCTGCGACAAGCTGATCTTCGAGCTGCTGGAGGATAAGGAGACCCAGCACTACGACACGGTCAAATCTTTCATCCAGACGGCCAAAGATTACGGCATCAAGATCGCGATCGACGATTTCGGCAGCGGTTTTTCCAACTTCATCCGTATTATCGAATTTCAACCCGACATCATCAAGCTCGACGGCTCCCTGATCGAAGATATCGCCACCTCCAAAGCATGCCGTCAGACGGTCGAGACGATCAAAGTCTTCGCCGACAAGATCGGCGCCATGACGGTCGCGGAGTATGTCGCCGACAAAGAGATCTTCGATATCATCAACGAGATCGGTATCGACTACTCCCAGGGCTACTACATCGGCAAAGCGGAACTTGAGCTCCAGGATAAGCCGCTGGTCCTGAAAGAGGCCGCCCTCGCCTGAACGGGCGCTATCTGCGTGTCGCCCGCTGAAAATACCACCAGATCCCGCCCAGCAGCGAAAAGAGAATCAGCGGCATGATCCACGGCGTCTCTTTCAGCTTCGCGAAGAGATGGACGATATGCTCGCCTCCTTTGTAGCTGAGCAGTCCGAAGAAGAGCACGAAGAGCGCCGAAGCGGGGATATTGAGCAGACCGAACTTCAGAAAGCTGTATCGGCTCAGCCCCATCGCGATCGGCACCAGCGTCTTGACCCCGTAGATAAACTTCTGGATAAAGACGGCGAAATCCCCATACTTCCTGACCAGCAGCTGTGAGAGTGCGAACTTGCGGCGGTGCGACTGCATGTAAGGAGCGATCATCTGCCGGTTGTAGCGCGCCATGTAGAAGAGGATCATATCTCCCAGATAGTTGGCGACGAAGACCACCGCCATCGAGACGACGATATCCATCTTGCCCAGATAGCTGAGTGCGCCTGCCGCGACCAGACCGAAAAATCCGCCGCCGAGCGAATAGAGAAAGAGTGCGATATAGCCGTAGGTGGCCAGTGAGTTGAAAATATCCTGCATGCTGTTGTTTTGCTCCTGATTTTAGGGGTTGAAAAAGGTGCGGAAGTGCCCTTTTTGTGCGAGCAGCGTCTCGAGTCTGCCCTCCTGCGCGATCCGGCCGCCGTCGATCAGATAGATGTAGTCGGCGTTGCGAATCGTGCTGAGGCGATGCGCGATGATGATCGTCGTGCGATCCTCCAGAAAACGCTCCACCGCCTCGAAGAGTTTCGCTTCGGTCTGTGTATCGAGTGCCGAAGTCGATTCGTCGAAGATGACGATATTGGGATCGGCGATGATCATGCGTGCGATCGAGATGCGCTGCCGCTGCCCGCCCGAAAGCTTGATGCCGTTTTTGCCGACGCGCGTATCGAGCCCCTCGGGAAGCGATGCGATAAAGTCATGCAGCTGGGCGATCTCGAGCGCCTCCGCGATCTTCGCGTCGTCGACCGCTTTGCCGAAGGTGAGATTGAAGCGGATCGTCTCGTTGAAGAGCATCGGATGCTGCAGCACCAGATAGACATGCGCACGGATTACATCGAGGCCGATCTCGCGGTAGGAGATGCCGTCGTAGCGGATATCCCCGCTGTCGGGCTGGTAAAATCCCACGATCAGTTGCGCCAGTGTCGTTTTACCGTTGCCGCTGGCGCCGACGAAGGCGATCTTGCGCCCTGCCGGAATCTCCATATCGATATCTCTCAGCAGCGGCTCCTCTTTCCGGTATCCGAACGAGACACGCTCCAGCGTCACCGTCGTCGCCTTTTTGCCTTCGAAAGGATTCTTCAGATGCGGAAATTCGGGCTCCGGCGCCATCGCGAAGATAGCGTTGATGCGCTCCAGCGCCGCTCTGGCATTGTGGTAGGCGTACTGGATATTGATGATTTCGTTGATCGGCGAGACGATCACCCAGAGGTAGCCGAAGATCGCCAGCATCAGCCCGATCGTCAGATCCGAATAGGCGACCATCAGGATTCCCGCTGCACGGAAGAGCTCGAATCCCGTCAGAAAGAGCATATAGGAGCCCTTCGTCGAGATCTGCGAACGGTACGCAAAGGCGATTCCCCGCTCTCTGATCTCTGCGGCGAGCGCTCGCAGCTGGTCGAAGAAGCGCCCCTCCGCATTGGCCGCCCGCACCTGCCAGAAGAGCTCCAGTGTCTCGCTCAGCGACTCCTGAAAGTTGGCGATCATCGCATTCTCCGCCTTTTTGTAGCGGGAGACATTTCTGGCGATACGGCTGGTGAGATAGATGACGAAGGGGTTGAAGAGGAGGATGAAGAGCGCCAGCTGCCAGTTGATCAGCAGCAGGATCACCGAGACACCGATCACCATCAGCAGCGATATCACCAGCGTACTGACCGACTTGGAGAGAAAGGTATCGATCGTGTCGACATCGACGACGCAGAGCGACGCGATCTTGCCGCTGCCGATACTCTCGAACTCCCGCAGGCTCACGCGGCTGATGTGCGACAGTAGCTCCCGGCGTATCTTGTAGGTGATATTTTTGGAGATGACGGTGAAGTACCATGTCTGCATGACAGAGAGGATGAAGTAGAGCCCCCGCAGCAGCAGCGTCAGCCCCAGCACAATCAGGACATAGCCCCAGGGCTGCAGCGGCCCATGCAGAATCAGATCGATCTTCTCTGTGAGAAATCCGGGCTTGTGCAGCAGCACTTCATCCACCAGCAGCGGAATCAGCAGCGGTGCCGGAGCGGCGGCAAGCGCGGCGAAGAGCGCCAGGATATTGGCGATCACCAGTTCCCTGCGGTAGCGCTTTACCTCCGAAAAGATCTCTTTGAACGTATAGGTGCGCATGCAGGCTTATCGTGCATAGTCGACGGCGCGCAGCTCACGGATGACATTGACTTTGATATCGCCGGGGTACTGTACCTTCTCTTCGATCTCTTTGGCGATCTCTTTGCTCAGCAGCACCGCTTCGTCGTCGTTGATCAGTCTGGCGTTGGCGATCACCCGGATCTCGCGGCCGGCGTTGATCGCGTAGGCGTTGCGCACCCCTTTCTTGGAGGTGGCGATCTTCTCGATGTCTTCGACACGCTTCAGAAAGGCTTCCAGCACTTCGCGGCGCGCTCCCGGTCTGGCGGCGGAGAGCGTATCGGCGGCACAGACGGCGGCCGACTCGATGCTGTTGGCCTCTTCGTGGCCGTGGTGGGCATAGATCGCGTTGATCACGACGGGATCTTCGTTGTAGCGTTTGCAGATCTCCGCACCCAGATCGACATGGCTGCCGCTGTAGTCATGGGTGAGCGCCTTGCCGATATCGTGCAGGATACCGGCGCGTCTGGCCAGCATCGCATCCCCGCCGCACTCCGCCGCGATGATCCCCGCGAGATTGGCCACTTCGAGGGAGTGGCCCAGCGCGTTCTGGCCGTAGGAGGCGCGGAACTTGAGCTTGCCGATCAGTTTGATGATCTCGGGGTGCATATCGGTGATACCGAAGTCGAGCAGGATCTCTTCCCCTTCGTCGTAGATCTTCTGCTCGAACTCTTCGGTCACCTTTTTGTAGATATCTTCGATGCGCGCCGGCTGGATACGGCCGTCGGCGATCAACTCTTCGATCACCTGCGTCGCGATCGCACGGCGATAGAGGTTGAAGCTGCTGAGGATGATCACATTGGGGGTGTCGTCGATGATCACATCCACACCGAGGATCATCTCGAGTGCTTTGATATTGCGCCCCTCTTTGCCGATGATGCGCCCTTTGATATCGTCGCTGGAGAGGTTGACGGTGTTGATCAGCCGCTCTGCGGCGAACTCTCCGGCGAAGCGCGTCGTCGCCTGTGCGAGAATGTAGTTGGCATGCTTCTTCGCCTTCTCTTTCGCCTCCTGCTCATATTTGCGCACGATATGGGCGATCTCGGCACGCGCCTCCTCTTCGGCACGCTGCAGGACGATATCGGTCGCCTCGGCACGCGTCATGCCGGCCGAGCGCTCGATCAGCTTGTCGGCATCTTCGAGTTTGGTCTGCAGCTCGATCTCCTGCTTTCTGAGCTCCTCTTTGTAGCTCTGCAGCGTACTCTTTTCGCTCTTGAGCTCCTCCTTCTCCTGCATGATGTTTTTGAGCTCATCTTTGAAGAGGTCGTTGACATCCCGCTCCTTCTGCTCCAGTTTCGCAAAGCGCTTCTCGTAGTCGCCGAGCAGCTTCTGCTTCTTCTCTTCATAGGCGTTCTTGGCCTCGATCTCCAGATCTTTGGCTTTGATTCGGGCATCCTGAAGCAGCTTCTCGGCTTCATGCTCTATCGTCTTCGCTTTGGCTTTCGCCTGATCCAGATAGAGGCTCAGTTTGGCATTATGTGCGCGGTTCAGCAGCAGGGCCGTAACGCCGGCACCTGCCGCCGCGCCCGCCACTGCCATGGCGATCTCTGTTATCATAGTTTCTACCTCGGTATAAAGTCTCTTCAGGGGTTATAAAAAAATCCGCCGCAATATCATAATGATCGGTTACGATGCTATGTGTGTGGCATTTGACACGCTGCACGAACAGCACAACGGGTCGTTTTTTAAGTGTTTGAAAGTATCGGTCATACATGCCTTTGCCAAAGCCCACTCTTCTGCACGCTCCGTCAACCCCTACGACGGGAACGATGATCAAATCGACATTATCTATATTCATGTGGCTGGCCCGCGGTTCGAAAATTCCGTATCGGTTCCGCGACAGAGGCAAACGGTATTTTACCATTTTGAAACTTTCTTTCACTATAAAAGGAACAAATATCTTGTATTTTTTGCGGTAGCGCTGCATCAGCGGCGTCAGGTCCGATTCGAGCGGCATCGGCAGATAGAAGAGGATCGATCGCGGCCTTTTGGCGCGTACGATCCGATCGACCCGCATCGCCACCTTCGTGTCGGCGACGCGGTTGTAGCGGCCGGCGCGCCGGCGCAATCTCTGAAGGCATGCCCGGCGAAACTGGGATTTGTCCAAAATATAAGTCCTGCTTTACTATAATCTCCGGAAGATAGCAGCGCTTCGTAGCGATACCGTTTCCGACGCGCATTTTAACATAAGGATCTATATGTTTCGTACAACGACACTACTCTCGACACTGCTTGCAGCGACCCTCATACTGACGGGATGCGGCAAAAAGAGCGAATCCCCGAAAAAAGAGCAGACCGGCCAGGAGCAGAACCGGAGCACCGAGCAGCAGGGCCCCAGCACGATCACGCTCCACACGACCGGGGGAGAGGATATCGTGCTGACGGCAACCCCCAAAGGGATCCTCTTCGGCGGATACGAAGGCAAAGCGGTACTCCTCGACTTCTTCGCGACTTGGTGTCCGCCGTGTCGTGCGGAGCTGCCCCATCTGGCCGATATCCAGAAGGCGTACAAGGGAAAAGTGCAGATCATCGGCGTTCTGATGGAAGAGAACAAGGATGATCTGGAGATACAGCAGTTCGAAAAAGAGATGGGCATCAACTTTCCCGTCGCCAACTCTCCGGCCAACTTCGACCTCTCCGCGGCACTCGGCGGTATCAGAAGCCTCCCGACGATGGTCCTCTACGATACCAAAGGGGACTACTTCACCCACTATGTCGGTGCCGCACCGCAGGAGATGATCGAGGCGGATATCCAGCGCGCACTCAACAGAAAGTAGCCGGATGTTCGGCTTTTTCAAAAAAACGGCGGAGGTGATCCGAAGCGTCGCCCCCAAAAAGGCTCCGACGGTCAGCAAAGAGCTGCTCGAAGAGATCCTGCTGGAGGCGGATGTCTCCTACGAAACGGTCGAAGAGATCATCTACTACCTCCCTCCCTCGGACCAGGTCAAACGCGAGCCGCTGCGCAAAGTGCTGCTGAGCTACTTCATCGAGCCGCTTCGCGGGCATGACGAGAGCGGAAAAGCGCACGAAAAACCGTTCGTCGAGCTGATATTCGGTGTCAACGGTGCCGGCAAAACCACCACCATCGCCAAACTCGCCTACCGCTATCAGAGAGAGGGACACAGCGTCATACTCGGTGCCGCCGATACCTTCCGCGCCGCTGCGATCGAGCAGCTGAAGCAGTGGGCCAAACGGCTCGATATCCCGATCGTCGCCACCCAGCAGGGACATGACCCCTCCGCCGTCGCCTTCGATACGATCTCATCGGCCAAAGCGAAAGGAATCGACCATGCGATCATCGATACTGCCGGACGGCTCCATACCCAGTCCAACCTCGCCAAAGAGCTGCAGAAGATCGTCCGCATCTGCGACAAAGCCAAAAGCGGCGCCCCCGACAGAAAGATCCTGATTCTCGACGGCACACAGGGCAACTCCGCCATCGCACAGGCGCATGCCTTCAACAACATGATCGGTATCGATGCGCTGATCGTCACCAAACTCGACGGCACCGCCAAAGGGGGCGCGATCTTCTCCATCGCCAAAGAGATCCAGAAACCGATCCTCTATCTCGGTGTCGGAGAGGGCAAAGAGAATCTCGTCCCCTTCGACAAAGAGGCGTATGTCGATGCGCTCCTCGACGAGATCTTCAGCGACGAATCGTGATCTGAGCATATGGCGAAAAAACGACATCTCTTCGAGTGCCAGGCATGCGGCTACCAGAGCGGAAAATGGATGGGCAAGTGCCCAAACTGCGGGGCCTGGGATCAGTTTCTGGAGCTGAGCGAGAGCCAGCAGGAGGTGCTCAAAAGCGGCACCAAAAGTGTCGGCAAATCGAAAAAAGCGCTGCCGATCACCCAGATCGAAGAGGAGCGCTACGAGCGCTTCTCCTCCAACGACGAAGAGCTCGATCTGGTACTGGGAGGGGGGATCGTACCCGGCTCGCTGACACTGATCGGCGGCAGCCCCGGCGTCGGCAAATCGACCCTCCTGCTCAAAATCGGCGGCAACCTCGCCAGAAGCGGCAAAAAAGTGCTCTACATCAGCGGCGAAGAGTCGCTGGGCCAGATCAAGATGCGCGCCAACCGGCTCGATGCCAACGAATCACGCCTCTACCTCCTCTCGGAGATCAAGCTCGAAGATATCTACGACGAACTCTACAAAGAGGATTTCGAGGTGCTGATCATCGACTCGATCCAGACCATCTACTCCGAAAAGCTCACCTCCGCCCCCGGCAGCGTCTCACAGGTGCGCGAAATCACCTTCGAGCTGATGCGCTACGGCAAGGAGAAGGAGGTGGCGATCTTCATCATCGGCCATATCACCAAAGAGGGATCGATCGCAGGCCCGAGGGTGCTGGAGCATATGGTCGACACGGTCCTCTACTTCGAGGGGGATGCCAACCGCGAGCTGCGCATGCTGCGCGGCATCAAGAACCGCTTCGGCTCCACGAGCGAAGTGGCGATCTTCGAGATGACCAAATCGGGCCTCGTCAGCGCCAAAAACCTCTCGCGGAAGTTTTTCAGCAGAGGCGAAGCGCGTGCCGGATCGGCGATCAGCGTCGTGATGGAGGGGAGCCGCCCGATCGTACTGGAGGTCGAAGCGCTGGTGGCACAGAGCGGCTACCCCACGCCCAAACGAAGCGCCACCGGCTACGAGCTCAACCGTCTGACGATGCTGCTGGCGCTGCTGGAGCGCAAACTCGACCTGCCCTTCAACGAATACGATGTCTTCGTCAATATCGCGGGCGGTATCAAGATCATGGAGACGGCGGCCGATCTTGCGGTCATCGCCGCGATCCTCAGCAGCTTCCGCAACCGCCCCATCAGCAAGGATACGATCTTTATCGGCGAAGTCTCGCTGATCGGCGAAATCCGCGACATCTTCAACCTCGACCTGCGGCTCAAAGAGGCGAAGACTCAGGGATTTGTCAGGGCAATTGTGCCAAAATTGCCCATTGAAAAAATAGAAAATATCAAATGTTTCGAAGCGACCGAAGTCTCGAAGCTGATTGATTGGATGTAAAGGAACCCTATGTCAAACCCGGCATGTATCAAAGCCTATCATGAGATGGAGGAGCGTTACAGCAGACTCATACTCGAGTACCACTCGCTGGAGCAGAAAGAGCAGATCTTCGACACGGCCAACCGCCTGATCAAGAAGTATCAGATCTTCCCGACCAAGATCATCACCCCCAAAGGGGATTTCAGCGGAGACTTCTGTCTGGAGTTTCATGACGACTACGACAAGAAGTCGGGTCAATTTTTCGAAGATCTGATCAGAGAGCTGGGCGTCGACCACTGCGAAATCGGCTGACGGACGCATTCCGCCCGGGAGAAGCCTATCGAAACCTTTCAGAAAATCCTCAAATATATCGGCTGCAACTGGATCTATACGATCGCCGTCTTTTCGCTGCTGGTCTGGCCGATCGGCCTGAGCCTCGATTTTCCGATCGGGACGATCAATCTGATCTGGGCACTGCTGCTGCTCTTTGCGATCGTGGCGATGGGCTACTTCGTGCTCTCGGTCCCCGACGACAAAGAGGCCTTTTTCGAAAAACTGCAGAAAAAGGGACAGAAAGAGGCGGCGATCGACTGCCCCGACCTCGAAGTCTACACCGTTCCCAAACAGATCGGTAAGTGCCCGTTCTTTAATAAGACGAAGGGCCCGATGGCTTTCGAGACCTCTTTCTACTATCTCTGCAACGACGCGATCACGATCTACACCAAATGTGCAAAATTTCATATCTTTCAGGACGATGTCAAGATAGAGAAGAAGGGGTTGCGCAAAGTCAAAACCAAAAAAGAGTCATGCGAAGAGATCTATGAGTTCTACTACTACAACATGAACTATGTCGTCTATGAGAACAAGAAGATCGTCTTCTACTTCATCGACGGTACGAAGCGGGAGTTTGCGGCGGAGAAGAAGCCCGCCAAAAAGGTGATCAAGGCGATACAGGACAAGATGCGCCGTGTCGTCTCACGCAAGACGATCCACAACTACAAAAAACCCTTCCCCGTATCGCTGGAGGGCAAAAAGAACGACGAGGCCTGAAAGCGCCCCGCCCTTTCCGTTCGCTTTAGTGTAACTCCTCGTTGAGTTTCACTTCACGGGTGCTTCTGAAGGCTTTGATCTCGCCCGAGATGCTGTCCTGACGGAAGTGGATGCCGTTGAGTCCGGCCAGCTTCGCCCCTTTGAAGACATCGGTATCTTCGGCATCCCAGTCGGGGTTGGCCGCTTTGATCTTTCTGAATTCATCGCTGTCGATGACCACTTTGGTGCCGGCGAGAATCGCGACGCCCGCATCGAGGATACAGCCGTCTCCCAGCGGTATACCGGTGACGGAGTTGGCGCCCAGGAGGGTGTTTTTGCCGATCGTGATCGGATTGCCGTCGGTACCGCTCAGGACACCGAGGATACTCGCACCGCCGCCGACATCGCTGCCGCTGCCCACGACCGCAGAAGAGCTGATACGCCCCTCGACCATGACGGGGCCGGTCGTACCGGCGTTGAAGTTGATATAGCTGGCACCGGGCATGACGGTCGTGCCGGGGTGGAGCTGCGCACCCATGCGCACCTTCGAACTGTCGAGGATTCGGGTATTGTCGGCAGGGATCACATGCTGCAGGTATCTGGGGAACTTGTCGACACTGCTGATCTCGGGATACATCCCGTCGACTTTGAGTGCGATCTCGTTCTCTCTGAGCCAGTCGAGCTCGATCGGCATGTTGCCGCTCCAGGCGACATTTTCGAGAATGCCGAACGCACCGTCGAGGTTGACACCTCTCAGCGGCGCTTTGCCCAGTGAGAGTGCGTAGAGTTTGAGGTAGACGCTCTCGACCGACTGCGGCGCTTCATCCGCGAAGAGAAAGGTGATACGGAAGGCATGCGTATCGTCGACGACATCGGATGCGAAGAGCGCGTCGATCGCTTTGATCACCTGTACATTTTTGTGCGCCTCTCCCGTCGCTTCCGACAGGTAGGGTGCGAAGAGCGCTTTGGCGTTGGAGACGAACTCCCGCGAAAGCGGTGCGGTGAATTCGCTGCCGCTCGTATCGACCGGTGTGCCGCTCTCTTCGAGTGCCGCCATAAATACCGCCGCGGAACCGAAATTCTCCGCCCAGTTGATAGTCGGATAGGTCGCCTGCAGAATCTTTTCGCTGTTTTTCTGGCCGCGGTCGACTCTGGCGATACCGAACGCCAGCGGCTCTCTGTAGCGCTTGTCGTTTTTGTACCCTTCGACGAATTTTACGAAATCTTCACTGCTTGCTATGGGATCGAATGCCATCAATTATCTCCTTTTTTTGTTGTATGATCTGTTTTTGTCGCCGCCGCGATCCTCTCCGTCGCGTCTGCGCTTGTTGCGCCCGCGGTTGTTGTAGCCGCGGTTGCGTCGTTTGCCGCTGCGTTTGTGTGCTTCATCCTGCTCGTATCGGGAGAAGAGCTTCTCCACTTCGCCGGTACTCATGCCGATCTTTTCACTGCCGGCGATGTCGTTGTCGCGATACATCAGCGAAGCGAGCTTGAGTGCGATATCTTCGTCGACGAACTCTTTCTGCAGCTGTTCGACGAGTGTTCTGGCCACTTCGCTCACCTCCTGTGCCGCGATCTTTTCGAGCATGCTGCTCTTCTGTCGCATCTGCACATCGGAGATCGAAGGGATCACCTTCGACTCCAGCTGGCTGCCGACATTTTTCTGAATCTTTTTGAGCGCATTGAACTCCTGCGGCGTGACGATGGAGATCGCCTTGCCCTCTTTGCCCGCCCTGCCCGTACGGCCGATTCTGTGGACATAGCTCTCGGAATCGAACGGCAGGTGGTAGTTGAAGACATGGCTGACATTGTTGACATCCAGCCCTCTGGCGGCGACATCGGTCGCGATCAGAATCTCGAGGTTGTCCCGTTTGAAAGCCCGGATCACCTCTTCGCGCTGCCGCTGCTCCATATCCCCGTGCAAGCCTTTGGCGGAGTAGCCTTTGGAGGCGAGGAAGTTGCTCAGACGCTCCACCTCTTTTTTGGTCCGGCAGAAGACGATCGACTTCTCGGGATCTTTGTAGTCGAGCAGGCGGATCAGTGCATCGTCGCGCTCGTTTTCGCGCACGACATAGTAGTTCTGGGTGATCTTGTCGTTGGTGACGTTGCTCTTGGTGATCGTGACGAATTCGGGACGATAGAGAATCGTCTTGGAGAGCTCACGGATCGCCGGCGGCATCGTCGCGGAAAACATCAGCGTCTGACGGGGCGCTTCGAAATAGGTGAAGATCTCCTTGATATCGTCGAGAAAGCCCATGTCGAGCATCTCGTCCGCTTCGTCGAGTACGACGAATTTGGGTGTGATATTGATCTGGCCGTTGCTCAGCAGGTCGAGAAACCTGCCCGGCGTGGCGACGACGACGGAAGCGTTGTTGACATGCTTGATCTGTCGCTGGTAGGAGCTGCCGCCGTAGACGGTCGCGGTATTGATACCGAGGAATCTGCCGAAACGGTAGATCTCGTCGCTGACCTGCGTGGCCAGTTCGCGCGTCGGTACGATGACGACCGCTTCGACGCTGCCGTCAAGCGCCATCATGTTGAGAATCGGCAATCCGAACGCTGCGGTCTTGCCGGTACCCGTATGCGCCTGTGCGACGATATCCTTGCCTTCGAGGACGATCGGAATCGCCTCCTGCTGGACGGGACTGGGCTCTTTGAAGCCGGCTGTATCAATCGCTTTCTGCAATTGTGGTTTGAAGTTGAAATCTTGAAATGTCATATACTCTCTTTGTAAAAACGCATCTAAAATATGTTCATATCCCAGATCGTTTCACAAAAGAATCCAGGAAAAAAAGCGAGGGATTGGTTGGATTTTTCCCCTGTTATTTTAGAAGGTTCGCGATTATACCCAAATTTCGGTAAATTGCGTACTAATTAACGCTTAATTTTCAAATTAATTGAGAGCACTATGGCTGATGGTTGCGGCTGAGGAGATCATGCAGGCTCTGACGAATCTCTTTGCCGTGCAGAATCCGATGCACCTCCGTCGCGATCGGCGCATAGATCCCTTCTCTCTCTACGATCTTCTCCACCGCTTCGGTCGTATAGACACCCTCCGCCACCTCTCCGAGCGCTTCGAGAATCGCATCGAGCTTTTTCCCCTCGGCCAGCCCGAGCCCGACGCGGTAGTTGCGCGAGAGCTCGCTCGTCGCGGTCAAAAAGAGATCCCCCGCACCGCTGAGCCCCAGAAAGGTATCCTTGCGTGCGCCGAAGTGCAGCCCGAAGCGGGTCATCTCCACCAGACCGCGTGCGATCAGCGACGCTCTGGCGTTGTTGCCCAGCTTCAATCCGTCGCAGATACCGCTGGCGATGGCGATGATGTTTTTATATGCGCCGCTCACCTCCGCACCGACCGTATCGTCGGAGACATAGCTTTTGATGAAATCGGGAAAGAGCGATGCGTACTTTTGGGCGAGTGCGTGATCGGTCGAGCTGATCACCAGTGCGGTAGGAAGCGACTGCATCACCTCCGCGGCGAAGGATGGCCCGGAGATGAAAGCGAGATGGTCACGCGGGATGAACGCTTCGAAGACTTCGTTGAGAAATTTACCGGTAGCGATCTCGATCCCCTTGGAGGCGACCAGAAAGTGCTGACCCCGATACTCCAGATGGGTCTCCAGCCACTCTCTGGCATGCTGCGCGGAGATGGCAAATACCAGATAGTCCAGCTGCTGCACCTCCTGCATCGAGACGAAGCGCTCGAGCGGCTTCTGGTGTCTGGAGCTGTAGTAGACTTCATGATTTTGCGAAAAGGCGAACCCCAGCGCCTGCCCCCACTTCCCCGCTCCGATGATTCCGATCTTCATGCTGCCCCCATTTTGCGTCTGAATTTTTCGATATTTTTCGTCTTTCCGATCACGACGAGGATATCGCCTGCGTTGATCTTTTTGCGGATCCTGTAGGTGTGGTACATGAACTTCCCGCCCCGTTTGCGATCGAGGATACCCAGTACCATCAGGTCGAACTCCGCTTCGATACCGGCACCGTAGAGCGGCTTGCCGATCAGATAGGAGCCCTCCGGCACCGCCATCTCCGCGATTTTGATATCGTTCTTGTGGTAGAGGATCTCATCGAGAATCCGATAGACCACCGGTTTCTTGATCAGCCGGTAGATCCGGTTGGCACCGACGGTGTAGGGATTGATGTTTTTGTCCGCCCCCGCCAGCAGCATCTTCTTCTCCTCCGCCTCGTCGGCAGCCAGCGAAAGGATATAGAGCGATTTGTCGAGATTTCTCGCACTCAGCGTCACGAAGAGATTGCGGTTGTAGTTGGCGCTGACGCAGAAGAGTGTCTTCACTCCCTTCGTGATACCGTAGCGGATCAGCTCCGAGTCGTCGTTGTAGTTGATCCAGTGGGCATCGTAGCCATCTTCGACCGCCTCTTTCGTACGGTTCTCATCCGTCGTCAGGATGACGAACGGATCGCCCTTCTCTCTGAGAATCGCGGCGATCTCTCTGGCACTCTTGGAGTAGCCGAATATGATCACTTCGTTCATTTGGACTCCTCATGCAGATGCAGTCTGAAGGCGCTGATATCCTCGCGGCTGCCGATGACGATCAGAATATCCTCCGCATAGACGACGAAGTCATCTTTTCGCGGGTGAAAATAGAATCGGTTGCGCTCCTTCTGCCGTACCACGCCCAGCAGTTTGAGACGGTACTTTTTGATCCCGATATCTTTGAGTGTCATACCCAGCACCGGCATCTGATGGCTGATCTCGATCTCTTCGATCAGCGGCTCGATATACTCATGCAGAATCTCGTCGATCGCACTGAACGCGACCGGCTGTCCCAGATGCTCATAGGCCGCCACCGCCGCCGATTCGTAGGGGAAGACCACCTCTTTCGCACCGGCGATTCTGAGCTTCTCCCGTGCGTTCTTTTCGACTGCACGCGAAAATATCGTGATACTTCTGTCGATCGTCTTGACCGAGAGGATGATCGAGAGGTTGGTCGCGTCGTCGTTGGTCAGCGCGACGAAATACTGCACCCGTCCGGGCAGGCGCAGCTGCCTGAGCAGCTCCATATCGCTCGCGTCGCCGCAGTAGGCGATGAAGCCGTCGTTTTGCGCCTGCAGCGTCTGATCGGGATCGGGATCGAGAATCACCACCCGTTCATCTGCCAGACGCAGCTCATGCGAGAGGACCTGCCCCATCTTGCCGTAGCCGCAGATGACGATGAACTGTTTGAGTTTGCCGATCTCGTAGAGCATGCGGTTGCTCTTCATCACTTCGAGTTTTTCGGACATCGCGGTCGTGATGATCGATGTCATGAAGGAGATCGCCGTGACACCGCCGATGATCAGAAAAATCGTCACGAATCGCCCCTCGGAGGTGACCGGATGGATATCGCCGTATCCGACGGTCGTGATCGTCACGACCGCCCAGTAGATCGCGTCGTAGAAGGAGTGGATCTTGGTATTGACCCCCGTCCCCTCGAAGATGTAGATCACCGTCGAAGCGAAAAAGACCATGAAGGAGAAGATGACGATCAGACTGAAGAATTCGAAGCGCTTCTCGACGAATACCTGCAGCAGATTGTTGATGTTTTCGGTGTAGCGAAAGACTTTGAAGAGTCGAAAGAGCAGCAGAAAGCGCAGAAAACGCAGCGCCCGGTAGGAGGGCAGTATCGCGAGCAGATCGATGATCGACATCGGCGAAACGATGAAGCGGCCCTTTTTGATCAGCGCCGGTTTGAGCAGCTGCCAGAGGGTCAGCTCCCGCTTGTCGTACTCGGCGCTCTCCTGCGTCTCGATGATATCGAGATGCGCGTCACTCGTGACCCACAGACGCGCCAGCCACTCGATGATGAAGATGATGACGGCGAACGCTTCATAGAGATAGACCCAGCGGGGCAGCTCGTTTTTGATCTCCAGAATCAGGATCAGAATGGTGCTGAGCACCAGAAAGATCATGAAGGAGTCGAAATAGCGCTTCTCTTCACAGGTGGAGTCGTTGAGGATCCGATCGACGCGCCTTTTGATCTCGCGATACTTTCTGGAACTCGCCAGATAGTAGGAGAGTCGGAGGATCTTCTCTTTGAGCATTAACTGGAGAGTTTCTCTTTGAGCAGCTTGTTGACCACGCCGGGGTTGGCCGTCCCTTTGCTCGCTTTCATGACCTGGCCGACGAAGAATCCGAAGAGCTTATCCTTGCCGTTTCGGTACTCTTCGACCTTGTCGGCGTTGGCGGCGAGGATCTCGTCGATCATGCCCAGCAGCGCACCTTCGTCGCTCACCTGCTTCAGCCCCAGCTCCTCGATCACTGCATCGACCGCTTTGTCCGGGTGCGCCATCAGGTGGTCGAGCACCTCTTTGGCCGCTTTGCCGCTGATACTGCCGTCTTCGATACGCCGGACGATCGCGGCGAGCTGCACCGCACCGACGGGAGAGTCCGCGACCGTGGTACCGCCGCTGAGGCGCCCCTGCAGCTCGACCGTCAGCCATGTGACGGCGTTTCTGGCACTGACACCCTCAGCGATCATCGCTTCGAAATAGTGCGCCGTATCGGCCGAAGCGGTGATCACCGCCGCATCGTAGGCTTTGATCCCATGCTCTTGCATCAGGCGCTCTTTCTTCTGGTCGGGCAGCTCGGGGATCCGGCTCCCCTCCTCGATCATCTCATCCGTCAAAATGACCGGCAGGAGATCGGGATCGGGGAAGTAGCGGTATTCGGCACTGTCCTCTTTGCCCCGCATGCTTCTGGTCTCACCGGTCTGCGTATCGAACAGCCGCGTCTCCTGAAAGACCTCTTCGTCGTAGACGCCGTCTTCCCATGCGTCGCACTGTCTGTCGAACTCATACTCGATCGCTTTCTGGATGAAACGGAATGAGTTCATATTCTTGATCTCGACGCGGGTGTAGAGCTTCTCGTCCCCTTTGGGGCGGATCGAGATATTGACATCGCAGCGGAACGACCCCTCCTGCATGTTGGCGTCGCTGATATCGAGATAGCGGACGATCGCATGCAGCTTCTTGAGGTAGAGCACCGCCTCTTCGGCACTGCGGATATCGGGATCGCTGACGATCTCCAGCAGCGGCGTACCGGCACGGTTCAGATCGACACGGCTCTCTTCGCCTTCATGCATATTCTTGCCGGCATCCTCTTCGAGGTGCGCGCGCGTGATCCCGATGCGCTTGCTGCTGCCATCCTTGAAATCGATATAGAGCTCGCCGTTTTCGACGATCGGAATCTCGAACTGCGAAATCTGATACCCTTTGGGCAGATCGGGGTAGAAGTAGTTTTTGCGGTTGAAGATCGACTTTTTGTGTACCGTGGCATTGACCGCATGTCCGAAACTGATCGCCTTTTTGACCGCTTCGACATTGAGCACCGGCAGTGCACCCGGGAGCGCCAGACAGACGGGGCAGACATTGGTGTTGGGTGCTTCACCGAACGATGTGGGGCATGCACAGAAAATTTTCGTTTTTGTATTGAGCTGAATGTGGACTTCGAGGCCGATCACCATTTCGAACATCGTTATGAAACCTTTAGCGTAAGATAGTTCTATTTTACTATGATTTCGCTTTTAACCGACTTCCTGTCGACAGAAGCTCCCGCGCATACGCGCTCTGATCTCAGACTGCAGTGACGCTGACGACGCAGTTTTTGCCGTTGCGCTTCGCCTGGTAGAGTTTGTTGTCGACCCCATGCATGAAGGCTTCCACCGACTCCCCTTTGCGATACTCGCTGACACCGAAACTGCAGGTAAACGCAGGGATATCCTCCGCTTCGATCGATGCGATCTTTTTGCGCAGTTTCTCCGCGATTTTGATACCGGTGACCAGCCGGGTATGCGGCAGAATCACGACAAACTCTTCTCCGCCCCATCGCGCTACGGTGTCGCTTCTGCGCACGTTCCGCCGCAGCGTATCGGCGAGCCGCTCCAGCACTTCGTCGCCGACGGCATGCCCGTAGGTGTCGTTGATGCGCTTGAAGTTGTCGACATCGAGCATGATGGTACAGAAGTTGTAGTTGTAGCGGTCGGAGAGCTCGATCTGCTGCTTGAGCAGCATGTCGAATTTGAGACGGTTCGCCACCTTGGTCAGCGGATCGGTCGTCGCGTCGATGATCAGGCTTTTGCGCTCCAGTTCGATCGCACTGATGTCGGTCAACGTGATGACGACGCGGTAAAGGGTATGGAGCCTGCTCACTTTGGCTTCGACGCTGAAGATATGCGGTTCGCCGTTTTTGTAGATTTTGACCTTGTGCTGCTCGAGCGGATTGCGCAGGATATGGGTGATCCACTGGTCCGCCCGCTCCTTTTCAGGTATCGCGTACTCGGGATCGTCCGTCGCGAAAAATTCACTGATGCAGCTGTGATTGTGCAGAAAAGCGTCGAGCGAATCGATATTGAAAAACTCCAGAAAGGCACGGTTGACATTGAGGATCTTCTCGTGCGAGCGGGTGATGATCAGACTCTTCTGCGCATCGATGATCGTCTGCAGCTGCTTCTCGTCGAAGATGATCTTTTCGATCAGCGGATTGACCAGCTCTGCGAGGCTGGTAAACTCACGGAATGCGAACTGCCTCGTATCGATCATCTCCTTCTTCGCCAGCGCCTGATAGAAGGCTTGATTGAAGCGCAGAAAATTGCGCTTGAGCTGGAAGGAGATCAGCTTCGCCGAGAGGCCGATCAACCCCAGCCCGAAAAAGACGACGATGAACATCTGCGGCGCCGGAATGTTTCTGATATACTCCGCGAAATCGACATACTGAGAGATGCCGGTATCGCGGTAGGTGACGAAGTTCTGCAGCAGCCAGATGATACCGGTAAAGACGATAAAGAGGACGATCATGATGGCGATACCGATCATCACCGTACCGAAAAGGGTTCGCTGTTTTTTCATATCCAATCTTAAAATATAATATTTTTAACAAATTATACCATATATTTAATTATTACAATAAATAAAGACAGCCGATTAAACGAAGTATCGGATCGAGGCGAATCCGTCGACGCCCGTCCCCTCCAGTGCCGCCACCTCCCGATCGGAGACGATCCCGCCGAGTGCGAAGATCATGAGCCCGTCGAGTCGCTTACAGAAGCGGCGCAGATAGTCGATCCCTTTGGGTTCCCCTTTGCCGGGAGAGTGAAATATCGGGCTGATCGTCACCGCATCCGCACCGGCTTCTCCGGCCGCGAGCGCTTCATCGGTCGAGTGGGTACTGATGACCGTGAAGAGACCGGCCGCTTTGGCATGCGCTATCTCGGCATGCTGGGCGGAAGTGAGGTGCACGCCGCCGTATCCCAGCTCCCGTGCAAGTGCGACATTGCCGTTGAGCAGTGTCATGCGACACCCCGCTTCTGCGGCATATTTCGCAAAGAGTGCGGCATAAGGCAGAGAGTTTTCGGAGCGTTTGTCCCGAAAAGCGGCGAAATCGGGCCGATGTGCGAAGACGTGCTTCAGATAGGCTTGAAAGGATTCGGTATCGTGATAGTATGCGGGATCAGTGATCAGATAGCGTTTCATGCCCCGCGCTGTCGCCGCTTGCATGGCCGTCGCGCGCCTCCATCATCTCCAGCATCTTTTTGAGCAGCTTCGTCTGCTTGCGCTTTTCGCGGTAGATCTCCAGCTTGAGGTGGGCCATCTCAAAGAAGATCACCATGAAGAGCCCGATACTCGCGCCGAAAAAGGCGCCGATAAAGGCGGTGATCAACCCCAGCGGATAGAAGAGCGAAAAGAAGAGATAAGCCCCGATGATGACGGCGCCCCAGGAGGCGCCTTGCATGAAGGAGAGGATTTTTTCGTAGTTTTTGTGCATCGAGTGCTGTTTAGAGCGACTCTTCGTGGAGCGATACCGCACCGGCGAGATAGACATAGGTCAGAATCATGAAGATAAACGCCTGCAGCAGTGCGGAGAAGCTCAGCAGCGCGAAGGGTGCCAGCGGTGCCACGAAGGGTGCCAGCATGAGAATGACCGCGAGAAAGAGATCGTCACCCTTGATATTACCGAAGAGTCGGAAAGAGAGGGAGATGATACGGGAGAGATGCGATACGATCTCGATCGGGAACATCAGCGGCGCGAGCAGCGGCTCAGGCCCCATGAAGTGCTTGAAATAGGAGACGACGCCGTTCTTTTTGATACCTTCGTAGTTGTAGTAGATGAATACGATCAGTGCCAGCGCCAGCGTGAAGTTGATATTGCTGGTCGGAGATTCGAAACCGGGGATGATACCGATCAGATTGGCGACCAGTACGACCAGTCCGATCGTCGCGACGAGGGGAAGGTATTTTCTGGCATTCTTTTCACCGATCACATCTTTGCCCATCTCGACGACACCGCCCAGATACGCCTCCGCGACATTCTGTGCCCCTTTGGGTACGATCTGCATGCCGCTGGTAGCCGCTCTGGCGAACCAGAGCACGAGTGCAGCGACGAAGAGTGAGTGGATCACGAGCAAAAAGGTGTGATTTTCAGACAAGAGACCAAAGAAGGTAAAAACTTCATTCACGAAAAGTCCTTTTGTTATAGAAGATAAATTTGCGAGATTTTACTCAAAAATCATTTAAGAGTAGCTAAATCGAGCAGCTTCTCCTGTCCGATCCGATAGAGGGCGAAGTCGTATCGGACCGGATCGGCGGGATCGAAACGGCGCAGCTGCTCCGTGAGTGCGAAGACCGCCTTGAGATCGTAGCTTTTGCGCTGCAGCAGTCCCAGCCTGCGTGCGGTATGGAAGGTGTGCGTATCGAGCGGGATCAGCAGATCGGCGCGCGACACCCCCTGCCAGAGCCCCATATCGAGGGCGTCACGGCGCACCATCCAGCGCAGAAACATATTCCACCGTTTGTAGGGGGCGTTGCCGCCTTCGCTCGGCGCTCTCCCGAGCAGAAAGCGGTATCCCCTGCTCTCATGCACATAGATGCCCTCGATCGCTCTGATCAGCGCCTCGATCCCCTCAAGCACGGAGGCACTCTCGCGATATCCTCGCATGAAAATCTCCTCGAGCGACGCTTCCTGCCCCAGCCTGCGCAGTGCGATGAAGAGTGCGATCAGATCTTCGGCTTTCTGAAAGCGGTAGTAGCGGCTCTGCAGCGCCTCCCGTATCCGGGGCTCCGGCGCTTCGAGCAGCGAAAAATCGAGCGAACGGAGAAAACGGACGATCTGCGCCGCGCTGCCGTACCCGAAGAGCGCACAGATCAGTGCGACGGAGGGATCGCGATAGTCACGGGCTACCAGCAGCGGATCGGGACGCGCGTCGCACAGTTCGGCAGCGTCGTCGCGCCTGGCACACTCCGCATCGAGCAGCGCTTTGACCCGATCGAGCCCCATCTCAGAGGGCGCTCTCTTTCTGGTTGGTCCTGCTCTGGAGATAGTCGGAGAGGTTGACCAACGCATAGATCACCAGAAAGATCATCAGACCGGGGAAGAAGCTGAGCCACCAGGCGATATCGACGACCCCCTTCCCTTCGCTCAGGATACTGCCCCAGCTGATCTGCGGCGGCATGATACCGATCCCCAGAAAGCTCAGCCCGCTCTCCGCCAGAATCGCCCCGCCGACACCGAAGGTGAAGGAGATGAAAAAGATCGGCGCCAGCAGCGGCGTGAAGTATTTGAGGATGATCTTCAGTCTCGGCACACCGGAGGCTTTGAGCACCTTGATGAAGGGTTTTTCGGAGATGGCGAAGCTCTCGCTGCGAATCAGGCGGGCCATCCCCATCCAGCCCGTCACCGAGATGACGAATACCAGCACCCAGATCGACGCCCGCATGTAGGAGATGAGTGCGAGCAGCAGGAAGAAGGTGGGAAAAGTGAGAAAGAGATCGATCATGACGACGATCACTCTGTCGGTTTTGCCTTTGAAAAAACCGCTGCTCACGCCGATCACGAGCCCCAGCAGCGATGCGATGATCGCCGATCCCACGCCGATCGCGAGAGAGACCCTGCCCCCGGCGATCACCCGTGCCAGCAGATCGCGCCCCAGCCGGTCGGTACCGAAGGGGTGCGCCCACGAAGGGGGCAGCAGAATGGCACCCTTGTCGAGCGTATAGGGCGAGAGCGTGTAGAGATGGCTGCCAAAGAGCGAGAGCATGACAATCAGCAGCAGTATCGAGACCGAGATATAGGGAAACCGCATCTAAGCGTATACCTCCGTCAGGATCGCAGCCCAGCACCCGAGATGCAGCAGCACCGCCAGCAGCACCGCCGCCGCACCCATATCCTTGGCATTCTTTGCCAGTGGATGGTACTCGCGGGTGACCAGATCGACCAGATTCTCGATCGCGGAGTTGAGCAGCTCGACAATCGGAATCAGCAGTGCCGTGACGGAGAGTATCAGCCTGGCATCGAAGGGAAGGTCGAGCCAGAAGATCGCCGCGAAGATCCAGAACCCGAAGAAGATCTCCAGCTTGAACGAAGTCTCCGTCCGAAATGCCGTCACGACCCCACTGAAGGCGTACCATGCGTTTTTGAATATCGAATAGCCCGGTTTGTTCTGCATGCGCACTCCATTTATTATTTATTACCATGATAACAAAAAAAGCGAAAAAGCGTCATAAAGATCGATGGCTTGCAAAAAGCTGCTGAATCATATTATATATTGCAATATGATGGAAAAATCTGTTATAATAAATTGTGAAAAAAGAAGAGGCATGCTAATTAAGACAAGTTTTATCTTAATTAGCTATAATTTCAGAGCAAACAAAAACAACAACACAAAGGATACAAATGGCAACTGTAAAGTTAAAAGGCAACGAAGTCAAAATCGGCGGTAAAAACGAAGTCAACGTAGGAGACAAAGCACCGGAGGTCACGGTAACGAACTCTGAAGGTCTTGCAGACAAAACGGTAGGCGGAGCTCAGGATAAAGTCCAGCTGCTCGTCGTCGTACCATCACTCGACACACCCGTATGTGCGGCTGAGACGAGAAAATTCAACGAAGAGGCTGCAAAGATCGAAGGCGTCGATACGACCGTCATCTCTATGGATCTCCCATTCGCTGCGGGTCGTTTCTGCTCTGCTGAGGGCATCGAGAACCTGACAGTTGCATCCGATTTCAGAAACAAAGATTTCGCGAACGCTTACGGCGTACTGATCGAAGAGGGTCCTCTGGCGGGTGTCACATGCCGTGCGATCTTCGTCATCGACAAAGACGGCAAAGTCGCCTACAAGCAGATCGTACCTGAGATCACCGAAGAGCCTGAGTACGCTGAGGCGATCGAAGCGGCAAAAAAAGTGGCTGCATAAACCACACACTCCGATCTTCCCTCCGGGGAGGATCACCCTCCTCCACACTTTTCTCTAAACCGTATTTGATTACAATATCCGCATGACACTCTTTATCATCGCACTGCATGCCGAGGCTGCCCCTCTGATCCGGTCTTTTTCACTGCAAAAAGTGCAGAACACCCCCTTCCCCCTCTACCGAAACGACAAGGTCACGCTGCTGATATCGGGTATGGGGCCATACCGATCGGCGATCGCCACGACCTACGCACTGCAGCACTTCAATCCCGACAGGATCGTCAATTTCGGCATCTGCGGCAGTGCCAGAGCAAGCGATATCCCCGGAACACTCTATCAGATCAAAAAGGTGATCGATACCGCGACCCGGCATGTCTGCCACCTCACGGATAGCCCCCTCGCACCCCGGACCCGCCTGCACACATTCGCCGTGCCGCAGCATGCTGCGCCGGCAAAAGTACATCTTGCAGATATGGAAGCGAGCGGATTCTGTCAGGCAGCGAAATATTTTTTGGAAAAAGAGAAGATCACGGTTCTGAAAGTGGTTTCGGATCATATGTCGGAAGCGATTCCCGAAAAAGCGTTTGTAGCGGAGATGGTGCAGAGGCAGATGCCTCTGCTGCAAGCGATCGTCGGGGGAGAATGAAGCTACTCTTCGAGCAGCAGTTTCTCTCCGTCCCAGCGATATGTGTGTGTCAGCTCCGTCGTCTCGCCGTCGTCGTCCGTCACCTTCAGCGTCAGCACCAGATAGTCGAGACCGTCGGGGATGCTGATCCATTTGGGGCAGCTGCCGCTGTGCGGATCTTGCACCGTGCCGTCTTTGAAATATTTCGTGACGGTGAATGTGGCCGAGAGAATTTTCCCGTCATTCTGCGGATTGTGATCGCTGTCGACGCTGTCGGGATCATAGCTCCCTTTGCAGTCGGCCGTGAAGCTTCTGACGCTGTCGCCGTCGTTCATACGAATCTCCATCTTCGCGACGGGAGGTATCGTCTCGATCACCGGCTTGACCATCTCTACGCTTTTGCAGACCTTCTGGCTCGATGCCCCTTCGTTATCCTCGACGACCAGACAGATCTCTCTCGTATCCTCTCTGTCACACGCAAAAAGCGGCTTGGGATCGGTGGCGTAGCTGGCGTTGTCATCGAGGCTCCAGCGGTATGCGGTGACATTGCCGTCGGGATCGCTGCTGGTCGTACCGTCAGCGAAGAGTGTCTCGCCCAGCGTACAGCTCTCTGGAAGCGCCACGATCTTCGCGACCGGCGGTTTGTTGGCCGGTTTCTGCACCGAGATCGCCTGACACGCCTGCTGAGACTGGAGCCCCTTGTCGTCCGTGACCGTCACGCAGACATTGTAGACACCCGGCGTCTCGCAGTCAAACGGCACTTTGGCAATATCTTCCGCTGCGGGAGACCAGTTGAAGTGTGCGACATATCCGTCGCTGTCGCTGCTGCCGGTCGCATCGAGTGTCACATGCTCTCCGGTGATGCATGTCGCGGCGGAGCTGTGCAGCACCGCTACCGGCGGCTTGTTGGGGACCTGCTGGCCGACGATCGTGGTGCAGTTGGTGTCGCTGAGGCCGTCGTTGTCGGTCACTTTCAGGCAGAGTTGCTGTGCACCCGTTTTGGCGCAGACCAGCTCCGGCTTGTCGAAGCTCGATTTCGCCTCACCGAACTGCCAGTCGTACGCGACCACTTCACCGTCCTGATCGCTGCTGCCGGTACCGTCGACCTGAATCGTCTCGCCGATCGTACAAAACTGCGGGGCGTCGATCAGCGCGACCGGAGGTATCTTCGCCACCTCTTTCGCTTTGACTATGAAAGTCTGACAGACATATTCGGAAGAGAGATTGTCGTCGTCGGTCACCTTCAGACAGACCCGTTTCGTCCCCGGCCCTTCGCATGCGAAATCGGCGACGGGGTTCGTCGCAGCCGCCTGGCCGTCGAGCAGCCACTCGTATGCGGCGATGTGGCCGTCGCTGTCGACACTGCTGCGGCCGTCGAAACGGATCGAACTCCCCTCCACACACTCCGAGCGCTCCGAAGTGATCACCGCCGTCGGCGCCAGCTTCTCTACTGCGACATCGCCTTTGAGATCCGATGCGGGCAGATCTCCCTGACAGCATGCACTGCTGCCGCAGCCGCTGTAGAGCAACGCGATCGTAAACAGACTCAATCCTATCTTTACCATAATAGTTCTCCTTTTGATACAAATGTCAAATATTGTATCTTAAGAGAGATTAAATAAAGTTATTTATACCCTTTTCGGTAGATCAGATCCGCTGCCTGGTGCCCCGCGCCCGCTTCGACGGCGAGATCGAGATGGCGGCTCAGCTTGCGCTCGACGATCACGCTGCTCTCCTGATCGCGGTTCTGGTAGTAGACGATCGTCTTTTTGTTGACCTTCTTGCCCGCTTTGATATCGATACCGCCCAGCTGGTTTCGGGTCAGGTCGAGCCGGTCGAGATGGAGTTCGCGCGCCAGATCCTTCGCCAGAGCACGGCCGAAGATCTTCTCCGCGGCATTGGCGGCGCTGCTCTGCGCCCCTTCGCTCTCACTCACCGCGAAACCGAAGAGCAGATAGGAGAAGATATCCTTTTTGCTCATCATCGGCTTCGATTTGAAGACCAGCTTCGGTTTGCGCTTGTCGCCGAGGATATCGATATAGATGACCACATCGTCGATATCGTACTCGACATGCAGGTCGAGGTGGGGATTGACCTCTTCGAGCCCCCGGAACGCGATCGCCCCCTCTTTGATCTTGAAGCGCTTGTCTCCCCAGTCGTATTCGCCCTCCAGCACATTGATCTTGCCGAGCAGCTTCAGTTTGGCACCGAAATCTTTGCGCACTTCGACATCGGGTTTGACGAGGATCGTCCCCGCCTCCACTTTGTAGGTGATCTCATCCTTGCTCCGGATATGCAGATCGAGGAAGGTGTTTTTGATGAAATCGTCGTCGCTCTGGCGCTTTTTCCTGCGATCTTTGACGATGATGATATCGGGGTCCTGCGAGACATCCAGTGCACGCGACTCGTAGACGATTTCGGTATCTTCGAGGATCACATCCCCGGAGAGCGCCGTCTGCTCGCCGCTGCGGTAGAGGTCGACCTTCGTCGTCAGGCGTGTCTGCCCATACCCGGGATAGGCGAGAAAGAGCCGGTTCGTACGCAGCGATGCGGTCGTCACGCCGTCGCGTCTCTCCGCCTTGAGCGTCAGGAGGTTGCGCAGGGTGAGGTCGGCACGGAACCCCTCCCCTTCGAAGATCAGATAACCCGGATGCGCCAGCGTCACATGCCGGTTCATCTTTTTGGGTTTGAACCCTTTCAGATCGAAGCGCAGCTGCGGAATATCGACGCGATCGGGGCGGTAGTAGGCCGTCGCCGCCAGATTTTCGATACGCCCCGCATCGAAAGCGATCTTTGCGGAGGCGAGTGTCACCTTGACGCGCTGCGCTCCCGCCATCTTCGCACGCAGTTGCAGCGGGCCTTTGATCTTCGGCACCTTCCCGAGCGGATAGAGTTTGTCGATCTCCCGCAGCATCGCATCGATATCGGGTATATCGAGCAGCGCATCGGCATAGAGCGGCGCCGCTCTGTACTTCAGATCGCCGTGAAATGCCCTGTTGCGAATCTTCGCCTGCAGCAGCCCATCCTTGCGCCCTGCTTCGATCGCCAGCCTGAACCCCTTCGCCTCGATCTGCAGCGGCGAAAGCGCGAAATCGTCGCCGTCGACGGTGAAACGGAAGCGATTGGTGCGGATCACCCGTCCGGCGTAGCGGAGCCGTTTGAGACGCATTTCGATCTCTCCGCGACGGTCGCTGATCCGATACGCCCCCGATGCCTCGAGTGCCGCTTCGCTGTTGTGAAACTCCGGAGGAAGCGCCCCGTAGAGGCGGTCGAGATAGAGCCTCTCGCTGTCGAGCATGAACGCAAATCGGTCGAAATCGTCACTTCGGACCGTCGCATGCAGCTTGCGGGAGCGGAGCGCTCCGTCGAACCGCTTCAGCGAGCCGTTGATATCGAGCGCGATCCTGCCCAGCTGTGTCAGATTGATATCGCCGAAGGCCTCTCTCTGCTGCAAACCGGCCTTCGCCGCATAGTGGAGGGTGCCGTTGATATCGTCGAGCTGCATACCGTAGTCGGCGGCGATCTTCGCATCTGCAAACGCAGCGTCCGCATCCAGATCGAGATGCCCTTCGAGGCGCTCGCTCCCCGGGAGATAGTGCAGCCTGTTCTGCAGCTTGTGCAGCCGTACCTTCCGACTCCCGACGATCAACTCCGCCGGCGTGCTCTGCAGGATGGCGGTGATGTTGCGATCGACGGTCCTCGCATGCAGCGCGAGCCGCAGAGGCGTCGTGACCGTCACATTTCGCTCACCCGCGAGCTGCGCGAGAAAGGCGTTTTGCGGGGCGATATCGGCATCGAGTGTCATGCGGAGGGTATGCAGCGGATCGTCCAGCCGTGCAAAGGCGTCGAATCGCAGCCATGTATCACCCATATCGGAGGTGACATTCCCCTCCCCTTTTGCCAGCAGTTTCCGGCTCGTCAGATCGTATCGGCTCTCCAGATGCACGCTCTGCGGGGCGATGCGGTAGGCACCGTAGCCGATCTGGCCGCCCGTGAGCGTCATATTGGCATCGGCGGTCTGCATGTCTCCCGCTGCCGTGAGCCTGATGCGACTCGCTTCGGTGAAGGTGAGGTTGGAATCTCCCAGCAGCTGCGCCAGTGCCGGTTTCGCACCCGATATCTTCGCGACGGCCCGGTAACGGAGCGTGCGATTGATATCCTGCAGATCGAGATCGGCATGGAGTGTGGTATTGGCATCCGCTACCGTGGTGCGCAGCCGCAGATCGGCATCGAGATCGAGATGCTGCTTCGGGATCAGATAGTAGCCCCGGGCCACACTCTCGTCCGCTGAGATCCGGATACCTTGCTGCGCGATACGCAGATCGTCGATGGTGAGATCGTAATCGACCCGCTGCAGATCGCCCCCGGCATGCAGCCGAAGCTTCGGTGATCGGGAGAGCGTGATCCCCGCCGACCGCAGCTGCGTACGCAGATAGGCTTCGCGCGGATGGAGATCGGCATCGAGGGTATAGTCGCCTCCGGTGAGCTTCGCCGTCGCATTGAGATCGGCGATATTGCTCCGCAGAGAGAGCGCGAGATCGGCATCGGCCGCAGGTGTGAAATCGTAGCGGATATCGTGACCCTGCAGATGCAGCGCGTCGATGCGGTACTCCCGGTAGCGTATGTCATGCAGCGAGAGCTCCAGATCGTCGATCAGCACCGCTTCGAGCGGTATCTGCGTCTCGCCCCCTTTCGTTTCGGTAGTGGTGCTATTGCGCTCGATCAGGGATTGCAGATAGGCCGGGTCGACCGTGAGGTCGGTCACCTTCACCGACTCGATATGGAGGATGCGGTCGTCCAGAGCGGCGAAATCGACTTTGAGCGCCAGATCGGCATGGACCTTGCCGTCGTAATCGGCCCCTTCGATCCTGAGCCCATCCAGCAGACTCCCCTCGATACGCGCATACTGCACCGGCAGGCCGCTGAGTGCGATCGCTTTCTGCGCGGCGAAGTCGAGCATACGATTGCTGCCGAGGAGCCCGTAGATCACAGCCGCCAGCAGCAACAGCAGCAGCCCGAATGCAGCCAAAATCCGCTTGCGCATGCTCAGAATACCTGCCCTATGCTGATGTGAAACTCAAATCCGTGCGCCTTCTGCGGAAATCCGAAATCGACACGCAGCGGCCCGATCGGCGTGATGTAGCGGATCCCCATTCCCACGCTCGGATACCATGTACCGCTGTAATCATGCGGCTGCATGCTGAGTGTGGAGGTGTCGTAAAAGGCACTGACCCAGAAGTGCTTGAAAAAGAGGCGTCGTCGCACCTCCACCATCAGATCCATCAGCGATACCCCGCCCAGCGGCACCCCTCCGACGATCGTCCCGACCCGCTGAAAGGCGTACCCGCGGTTGAAGATCGATCCGCCGGTATAGAAGCGCTTGAAGAGCGGCACATCCTTGTCGATCGCACCGATGCGTGTCTTGAGCCCCAGCACCGTCTCATGCCCGAGTGACTTGATATAGCGCCCTTCGGCCAGTGCTTTGAAGTAGGTGATATCCGATCCCAGCACCGATGTCGCGCGCTCCAGATAGAGGCTCAGATAGTAGCCGCGCGTCGCATTGATCATCGAGTCGCGTCTGTCGACCAGCACGCGGTAGAAGAAGGAGTTGATGAAGTAGTTCCCCTTTTCGTCGCTGTATCCGGGGACCTTGGGTTTGACGGAGCTGGTCTCGGTGAGTATCCCGAAGTAGTGCTCCAGCCCCACGAAGCGCTTGCCGAGCGTGAAGCGGTTCTCCCAGACCCGCTCGCTGAAGGAGTCGTAGTCATGGTAGTAGTATTTGATGCGATCCTCGAGCGTGATCTTGCCCGCATAGGGGAGGATGATACGCGGGTCGTAGTAGGTCGCGAAGGATTCGTACCCTCTCTCGTTGATCTGAATCCCCAGATCGAGCACCTTCAGATTGCCGTAGAAGTTCTTGTCCGTCCAGCGGATCCCGCCGCGTGCGCCCAGATCGGTGTCGTATCCGATACTGGTCTTGAGAAATTTGGTATCACCCGTCTTGAGCGCGATGTCGATCGGTACGACCGAGCCGTTGCGGTCGAGCTTGGGTTCGACGGCGATATAGTCGTAGATACCGTATTCGTAGATGTTGTCGTAGGTCTTCTCCAGCTCCCGCACATCGAAGGGTGCGCCCTTTTTGTAGGTGATCGCATCTTCGATGATCTCCTTTTTGACATCTCCCTGACCGCTGATGGAGGTATCGCCGAATGTGCAGCTCATGTTGGCATCAATCAAATAGTCGAGATCGACACGGTAATTGTCCAGATGGACATAGGCTTTGGCATCGAAGCGGTATTTGGGATGGGCATGCTCCATCATGTAGCGCTCGATCTTCTCTTTGGAGGCTTTGAAGCGGTCGGTACGGAAGATATCCCCCTTCTTGAAGAGGATCAGCCTGGTGTAGTTGCTGTCGGGATGCACTCTGATCGAGGCGACGCGAATCGGCTCGCCCCTGTCGATCTCGATGACGATTTTGTCGGGCTCGGTGCGGGGTGTGAAACGGGCACGGAAATAACCCAGCGATTCGTAGTAGCGCTTCAGATCCTTGATATAGGTCGGGATCTCCTGATCGTCGAAGGTAGGATCCTTGCGCCAGAAGGTGTAAAACGGCGGATAGGGTTTGCCGATGACGCTGTAGAGTTTGTCGCTGCTGAGCTCCCCTACCATACCGACACCGCTGCCGCGAAATTCCAGTCTGTCGTAAATCTTCGCCTCGGCCAGTGTCGCACACCACAGCAACAACACCAGCGCAAGCGCTCTGCCAAATCGATCCAACACCCAACCTTCAAATATCTTTATGATATCTTAACAAAAAAGTTATAT
>CAYLLC010000002.1:0-55960 GCA_964384355.1 uncultured Sulfurospirillum sp.
GATGAGGTGCAATGTGTGGTTACTGAATAGAGAGAATAGATTCAATCTGGCGAATATCGTGACCTTTGCCAATATCTCACTGGGAATTATTGCGATGTATTTTATTCAGGAGGAGCGGTTCGGTATCGCGATCGTACTGGCGTGGATCGCCGGCGGATTCGATATCCTCGATGGCAAAATCGCGCGCAGGTTCAATCTCTCATGCGAGTTCGGTGTCCAGCTCGATTCGTTCGCCGATTTTATCTCTTTTGTGGTGATGCCGTCGTTTCTGCTCTTTTATGCGCTGGAGAAGCCGGACGAGACCGCCCTCATCATCTCCGGTGCGGTCTTTATCTACTATATCATCAGCGGGCTTCGCAGACTGATCGAATTCAACCTCAAGAGCGAAGCGGGGAGTGTCGCGAAATATTTCGAAGGTGTCCCGACACCGCTCGGGGCGATACTGCTCTGGGTGCTCTATCTGATCTACAGTTACGGTATCGTCACCAATATCTACATGATACTGGCGATGGTGGTCGTCATCGCATACCTGCTCAATTCGAAAGTCAAAATCCCGCATCCGTAGAGATTTCCTTAATCGTACCTGACTGAACAATCTAGATCGGGTACAATATATTTGATTTTAGCTAATACCATTTCCTTTCTAAAAGGAAGAAAAAAAGAGTAAAACCTTCTCCGAACCCCCGAAATTATTGACTTTACAATCTTTATATAGTATACTCGCGGTTCAAATTTTCGTCAGATTAGCGTCTGACAAGTTCTTTTAAGGGAAATTGATGGAAAAAATTAGACTTAAGCTCAAGGCTTATGATCACAGAGTTTTAGACAGGTCTGTTGCAGCTATCGTCGATGCTGTCAAGAGAACAGGTGCAGAAATCAGAGGCCCGATCCCTCTACCTACAAAGATCAAAAAGTACACCGTACTGCGATCTCCTCATGTAAACAAAGATTCACGCGAACAATTTGAGATGCGTATGCATGCAAGACTTATCGATATCGTTTCGGCGACGACGGATACCGTCGATTCACTGATGAAACTCGACCTGGCTCCGGAAGTCAATGTCGAAGTCAGAGCGATGAAATAAGGATTGATGATGGAATATATTGTAGAAAAAATCGGTATGACCAGAACGGTCACGGTTCCGGCAGTACCCGTAACACTTGTAAAGATAGTAGACGCGAAAGTATGTGAAGTAGACGAAAACAAAAAAGCGATCGTCGCTTACAGCCATGGCAAATCTGTCAACAAAGCGGTAGCAGGTCAGCAGAAAAAGTACAACCTCGCTCCGGAGTTCAACAGATTCATGACACTCAGTGTAGCCAACAGCGAAGCAGGTGATCTCGACACGGCACCTCTGGCAGATGCGAAAGTCGTCAAATCGACATTCAATTCCAAAGGTAGAGGTTTCAGCGGTGCGATCAAGAGACATGGTTTTGCCGGCGGTCCCGGTGCGCATGGTTCCAGATTCCACAGACGCGTCGGTTCGATCGGTAATGCCGAATGGCCAGGCCGTGTGCAAAAAGGCAGAAAAATGCCAGGACACTACGGAAACGACAAGATAACGGTGAAAAACGAGATTGTTTCATTTGATGCCGAGACAGGCGTACTCGCACTCAAGGGCGCGGTACCGGGTGCGAATGGAGCATTAGGTAAGATAAGGATTGTAAAATGAGTAAAGCGATTGTATTGGACAACAACCTCAAAAAGAGCGGTGAAGTAGCGCTTCCGGACTCTTTTACGGAAGCGAATCCGCATAACCTCTATCTGTATGTGAAATCTTACCACGCAGCGCTCAGAGCGAATACGGCTAAGACGAAAACAAGAGCAGAAGTGAGCGGTGGCGGCAAAAAGCCCTGGGCACAGAAGGGAAGAGGCGGTGCGAGAGCCGGTTCTAACAGATCCCCTATCTGGGTAGGCGGTGGCGTCTCTCATGGTCCGAAAAACAACAGAAACTATTTCCAGAAAGTGAACAAAAAGCAAAAGCGTGCAGCACTTGAGTGTGCGATCGCCGAAAAAGCGAACAACGGAAAGCTTTTTGTCATCGATGCGATCAAAGTAGAGTCCGGCAAGACCAAAGATGCAGCCAATATCATGAAAGCGCTCGAAGTACGGGATGCGCTGCTGGTGACAGAAGCGATGGATGAGAAGACATTTCTGGCGTTCAGAAATCTTCCCAATGCCTATCTGGTACAACCAAACGAGTTGAATGCATATACGGCAACCGCTTTTGATGCGATTGTAATCGAAAAAAGCGCTTATGAACAATTAACAAAAGAGGGCTAAGATGGCAGATATTACAGATATTAAATCAATTTTATACACTGAGAAAAGTTTAGGCCTTCAGGAAGACGGTGTGGTAGTCATTCAGACAAGTCCGAGAATGACGAAAAACGGTTTGAAAGAAGTCTTGAGAGAGTATTTCGGTTTCGTTCCGCTCAAAGTCAACTCTATGAGAATGAACGGAAAGGTAAAAAGATTCAGAGGTGTCGAAGGCAAGCGCGAAGATTACAAAAAATTCTACGTCAAGCTGCCTGAAGGCGCGAAAATAGAAAGTTTGGAGGTATAAGATGGCGATCAAATCATACAGACCTTACACCCCTTCGCGAAGATATATGACGGGTCTCGATTCCAGTGATATCACTGCGAAGCCAACTGTACCGAGCCTGTTGAAGACACTTCCAAGAAGCGCAGGTAGAAACAACAACGGCAGAATCACCTCTCGCCACAGAGAAGCCGGTGCGAAGAAAAAATATAGAATCATCGATTTCAAAAGAAGAAAATTCGGTATTCCCGGTACGGTGACTGCGATCGAGTACGATCCCTACAGAAACTGCCGGATCGCTCTGATCACCTATGCAGACGGTGAGAAGCGCTATATCATTCAGCCGTCGGGTCTGAAAGTCGGTGACAAAATCGAAGCGGCAGAAGCGGGTCTGGACATCAAACCGGGCAATGCGATGAAGATGAAAAACATCCCTGTCGGTACGATCATCCACAATATCGAGATGAAACCGGGCAAAGGCGGCCAGATCGCCAGAAGTGCCGGAGGATATGCACAGCTGATGGGTAAAGAGGAGAAATATGTCATCCTCAGACTTCCCAGCGGTGAGATGAGACAGATTCTCGCGGAGTGTATGGCTACGATCGGTACCGTCGGTAACGAAGATTGGGCCAATGTCGTCATCGGTAAAGCGGGCCGTAACAGACACAGAGGTATCAGACCTCAGACGCGTGGTTCTGCGATGAACCCGATCGATCACCCGCATGGTGGTGGTGAAGGTAAGACCAACGCAAGCCGACATCCGGTCAGTCCGTGGGGTATGCCGACCAAAGGTTATAAAACTAGAAGAAAGAAAGCTAGTGACAAACTCATTATTTCTAGAAAAAAAGGAAGATAGATGGCTAGAAGTTTAAAAAAAGGTCCATTTGTTGACGATCACTTGATGAAAAAAGTGCAAAAAGCACAAGAGAGTGGCGATAAGAAACCTATCAAAACCTGGTCAAGAAGAAGCATGATCTTGCCTGATATGATCGGTTTGACAATCACCGTGCACAACGGAAGAAACTTTGTGCCGGTATACATCACGGAGAATCATGTCGGATACAAACTGGGCGAATTTGCACCAACACGAACGTTCAAGGGTCACAAAGGCTCTGTTCAGAAGAAGATAGGGTAAGGGCATAAGATGAGTACAGCAACATTGAAATTTATCAGACTCTCCCCGACAAAAGCGAGATTGATCGCCAGAGAAGTACAGGGTATGAATGCAGAGATGGCACTGGCCGCACTGGAGTTCATGCCGAACAAAGCGGCAGGGATCATCTCCAAAGTGATCGCATCGGCAGTGGCCAACGGCGATTATGAGCCCGAAGAGGTGACTATCCTCTCATGCAGAGTGGACAAAGGCCCGGTTCTGAGAAGATTCAGACCCAGAGCGAGAGGTTCCGCATCGAGAATTCTCAAGCCTACATCACACATCATGGTAGAGGTAGGTACGGTCGCCGAAGAGAAAAAGGCGCCCAAAAAAGCAGCGAAAACAGCTGCGAAAAAAGAGACTCCGAAAACCGAGAAGAAAGCAGAGGCTCCAAAAGAAGAGAAGAAAGCGGCACCTAAAAAGAGCGCCAAAGCTTCCAAAGCTGCAGATCTGAACGATCTGAAACTGCTCTCCGGCGTAGGACCTGCGATGGAGAAGAAGCTGCATGCAGAGGGGATCACATCGATCACGCAGATCGCTGAGATGACCAAAGAACAGATTGCAGAGCTCGATGCAAAAATCGGCATCAAAGGCAAGATAGAAGATACTTGGCAGAACGAAGCCAAAGAGATCATCAAAAATAATGAGAAGGAGTCTTAAAGATGGGTCAGAAAGTTAATCCTATTGGTCTAAGACTTGGGCTGAACAGAAACTGGGATTCGAGATGGTATCCATCTTCTGAGACTGCTGTGGCTAATGTCGGCGAAGACCATAAAATCAGAACTTTTATCAAAAAAGAGTTGTATTACGCAGGTGTGAGCCAGATCATCATCGAGAGAACGGCGAAAAAACTGCGCGTGACGATCGTAGCGGCGCGTCCCGGTATCATCATCGGCAAAAAGGGTGCGGATATCGAAAAACTGAGAGAAAAGCTCAACAAATTGATCGGCAAAAACGTCAATGTCAATATCAAAGAGGAGCGAAAACCTCAGGCATCCGCACAGCTGGCGGCAGAAAATATCGCTACACAGCTCGAGAGACGTGTCGCATTCAGACGCGCGATGAAAAAAGTGATTCAAGGTGCGATGAAAAGCGGTGCCAAAGGAATCAAGGTACAGGTAGCAGGGCGTCTCGGCGGTGCCGAGATGGCGAGAACCGAGTGGTACCTGGAGGGTCGTGTGCCGCTGCATACGCTCAGAGCCAGAATCGATTACGGTTTTGCGGAAGCACATACGACATACGGAATCATCGGTGTAAAGGTATGGATCTTCAAAGGTGAAGTACTGGCAAAAGGAATCGCTCCCGAGCCGAAAGAGAAACCGAGAAAAAGAAGAGGTGAATAGCCATGTTGATGCCAAAACGTACAAAATACAGAAAGCAGCAGAAGGGTAGAAATAGAGGAAAATCCTACAAAGGAAACTCTATCGCATTCGGTGAAATCGCACTCAAAGCAACGGAAGGCGGAAGAATCGACTCCCGTCAGATCGAGGCGGCGAGGATCGCGATGACCAGACATGTCAAGAGACAGGCGAAGTCTTGGATCCGTGTATTCCCGGACAAGCCCCTGACCAAAAAACCTGCTGAAACCAGAATGGGTAAAGGTAAAGGTGCAGTCGATAAATGGGTTATGAATGTCAAACCCGGAAGAATTATCTTTGAAATGGCCGGTGTAAGCGAAGAGTTGGCGCGTGAAGCCCTGACACTCGCAAAACACAAATTGCCGTTTAAAACGAAAATCATAACTCGAGAGAATGAAAATGAAGTATACTGATTTAGAAGGTAAAGACGCAAAAGCGTTGAACGAGTTGTTAAAAGAGAAGAAGTTGTTGCTATTCAAACTGAGAGCCAAACTCAAGACGATGCAACTGAACAATCCAAATGAGATTAAAGAAGTGCGCAAAGATATCGCAAGAATCAAAACTGCGATGACTGCACTTAAAAATGAAGTTAAGGCATAAACGATGGCTTTAAAAGAGATTCAAGGAACAGTGGTAAAAAAAGCTGGTGACAAAACAGCGACTGTATTGGTTGAGAGAAAAGTGGTCCATCCCAGATATCACAAGATCGTCAAGAGATTCAAGAAATATCTGGTACATGATGAGAGAAACGAGACGAATGTCGGTGATACGGTCACCGCGATAGAGTGCAGACCTATTTCAAAAACAAAATCTTTTAGATTAAAAGAGATTGTTGCTACAGGAGTGAAGTAATGGTACAGGGATTTACAAGATTGGCGGTCGCCGACAACAGCGGTGCCAAAGAGATCATGTGTATTAAAGTACTTGGCGGATCCAAAAGAAGATACGCAAGTGTCGGTGATGTTATCGTTGCTTCAGTCAAAAAAGCGATTCCGAACGGAAAAGTGAAAAAAGGACAGGTCGTCAAAGCGGTCATCGTCCGTACGAAAAAAGAGGTCCAGAGAGAGAACGGTTCTCTGATCAGATTCGACGAGAATGCAGCCGTGATTCTGGATGCGAAAAAAGAGCCTATCGGTACGCGTATTTTCGGACCGATCGGCCGTGAAGTACGATATGCAGGTTTTATGAAAATCGTATCACTTGCTCCGGAGGTATTGTAATGGCGATTAAAATGAAGATTAAAAAAGGCGATACGGTCAAAATTATCGCCGGTGATGACAAAGGAAAAGTGGCAGAAGTGCTGAAGGTCATGCCTAAGACTTCTCAGGTGATCGTTGCTGGTTGTAAAGTTGCCAAAAAAGCAGTCAAACCAACAGAAGAGAACCCAAAAGGCGGATTCGAGAAGAAAGAGATGCCTATACATATTTCCAATGTAGCAAAAGTGGAAGGGTAAAAGATGGTTGTAAGATTAAAAGAAAAGTATGCAAACGATATCAAACCGGCACTGGTCAGTGAATTTGATATCAAAAATCCGATGCAGGTACCCGCTCTGGAGAAGATCTCTATCAGCGTGGGTGCAGGTGAAGAGGCGAAAGATGCGAAGATCCTGCAAAATATCCAGGATACGATCTCTCTGATCGCCGGTCAGCATGCCGTCGTCACGAGAGCGAGAAAATCGATCGCCGGTTTCAAACTGAGAGAGGGATACCCTATCGGTGTCAAAGTGACACTCAGAGGGGATCGTATGTACACATTCCTGGATAAGCTGATCGCGATCACGCTGCCGCGTGTGAAAGACTTCAGAGGTCTTCCAAGAAACGGTTTTGACGGACATGGCAACTACAGCTTCGGTCTGGATGAGCAACTCGTCTTCCCTGAAGTGAAGTTCGACGATATCATCAAGACGCATGGTATGAATATCACACTCGTCACTACGACTGAAGATGACAAAGAGGCGTTCAAACTGCTTGAACTTATCGGAATTCCATTTGCAAAGGGTCGTGAATAATGGCAAAGAAATCGATGATCGCGAAAGCGAAAAGAAAACCTAAGTTTGCAGTGAGAGCCTATACCAGATGTCAGATCTGCGGCCGCCCTCACTCAGTATACAGAGATTTTGGTATTTGCAGAGTTTGTTTCAGAAAAATGGCGAACGAAGGCAAACTGCCTGGAATCAAAAAATCAAGCTGGTAAGGATAAAGAATGGTAAATGATCTCGTATCGGACGCATTGACAAGAATCAGAAATGCATCTATGAGAAAACTGGAAGTGACTGAGCTTCTCCACTCTAAACTTGTCGAATCTGTCGTAAAGATTTTTCAGGAAAAAGGGTACATAGAGTCGTACAATGTCAAAGAAGATGGCAACAAAAAGTTCATCACCGTCGCGCTCAAATATGACGACAACGGCAATCAGGTGATCAACGAAGTCAAAAAGATCTCCAAACCGGGACGCCGTGTCTATAAACCGGCTTCCGAAATCAAGAGATTTAAAAACGGTTACGGTACTATCGTAGTGAGTACTTCAAAAGGTGTACTGAGTAACGATGTCGCGCACAAAGAGGGTGTCGGCGGCGAAGTTATCTGCAGTATATGGTAGCGTCAATGCTTTTTACGGCATTCGATCAAATCGTAGACAAGTAAAAAGGAAAATAATGTCAAGAATTGGTAAACAACCGGTAGTGGTTCCTGCGGGAATCGAAGTCAAAACCGACGGCCCGGTCATCGTATTCAAAAAGGGGAATGTCGAAAAGTTCCTCGATACGAAAGATCTCGTCAACTTCAAAGTAGAGGACAACACGATCACTTTCGCGCCCAAAAGCGACGAGAGACAATCCAGAGCGTTCTGGGGAACATTCAGATCTCTGGCGAACAACATCGTCATCGGTCTGACGGACGGCTACGAGAAAAAGCTCGAGATCAACGGTGTCGGTTACAGAGCCGCGGTCAAAGGGAATATCCTCGAATTACAACTCGGTTTCTCTCACCCGATCAACTATGAATTTCCAAAAAATGTTTCAGTGGCAGTTGAGAAGAACCTTATCACTATCAAGGGTGACGACAAACAGGTTGTAGGACAGATAGCAGCGGAAATCAGAGCATTCAGACCGCCTGAGCCATACAAAGGCAAAGGTGTCAAGTATGCTGATGAAGTGATCGTCAGAAAAGCCGGTAAAACAGCAGCGAAGTAGAGGTGAAATATGAGAACTAAATTATTAAAACAGAAAAATGCGCTCAAAGCGCGAAGAATCAGAAGAATAAGAGGCAAAATCTCCGGTACGCAAGAGATACCGAGAGTGGCACTCTTCAAGTCTAACAGACACCTTTATGCGCAGGCTATCAATGATGTGACATCCACCACATTGGCCAGTGTCGACGGTAAAAAACTGGGTTTGAACGCTAGTAAAGAGTCCGCCGCAGCTGTGGCAAAAACTTTTGCAGAGACTCTGAAAGAGAAGGGCATCGAGAAAGTGGTTTTCGATAGACGCGGAAACCAGTATCATGGTGTTGTCGCTGCATTTGCAGAGGCTCTCAGAGAAAATGGAATAACACTATAAGGTCAATGGGAATGGAAAATATTAACAGAGAAGATTTCGAAGAAGTAATTGTCAATATCGGAAGAGTGACGAAGGTCGTCAAGGGTGGTAGAAGATTCAGATTCACCGCGCTTGTCGTCGTAGGCAACAGAGACGGTATCGTAGGATTCGGTACGGGAAAAGCGAAAGAGGTTCCCGATGCGATCAAGAAAGGTGTCGATGACGCGTTCAAAAACCTTGTCAAAGTCAATGTCAAAGGTTCGACGATCGCACATGATATCGAGCTCAAATACAACGCCAGCAGAATCCTGCTCAAGCCGGCATCCGAAGGTACCGGTGTCATCGCAGGTGGTGCGACCAGACCGGTACTGGAGCTTGCAGGTATCAAAGATATTCTGACCAAATCTCTGGGTTCGAACAATCCAAACAATCTCGTGCGGGCGACTGTCAAAGCGCTCAGCATGATCAAACAATAAGAAAGGATCTCTCATGGCACTTGATAATCTGAGTCCAGCCGCAGGCGCAACCAAAAACCGAAAAAGAGTCGGTCGCGGTCAGGGTAGCGGCATGGGCAAAACTGCCACACGCGGTAACAAGGGACAGAAAAGCAGAACCGGTTATAAGAGAAAAAGAGGTTTTGAGGGTGGTCAGCAGCCACTGGCGAGAAGATTGCCGAAAGTCGGATTCACCTCTCGCGTAGAGAAGCCGTATGTTATCAATGTTGAAAAAGTTGCGAAAGTAGCAGCACTCGACGAAATCACATTTGAGACGATCAGATCTGTACACAAAATGCAGTCCAGCGTCAAGAAAATCAAATTGATCGGTCGTGGTGCAAAAGAGCTCGCATCTAAAATCAAAGACGAAAACATCACAACCAGCGGTAAATAACGATGGGTAAAGACTTAACAAACAAAATCCTGATTACATTGGGATTTTTGTTTGCCTATAGGATTTTGTCTTATATACCTGTACCGGGTGTCAATGTCGATGTGATCAAAGCCTTTTTTGACTCCAACTCGAACAACGCACTCGGCATGGTCAATATGTTCAGCGGAAACGCTGTCCGACGCCTCAGTATCATCTCTCTGGGTATCATGCCCTATATCACCGCATCTATCATCATGGAACTTCTCGCCGCGACTTTCCCGACACTGGGACAGATGAAAAAAGAGCGCGACGGAATGACGAAGTATATGCAGATTATCCGTTATGCGACGGTCGCCATTACGCTGGTGCAGGCGGTGGGTGTCTCTATGGGACTGCAGAGCATGGGACATGGCGGAGAGAGTGCGATCATGATCGATATGAGTCTTTTCGTACCGATTGCGGCATTTTCGATGCTGACGGGTACGATGATGCTGATGTGGATCGGTGAGCAGATCACGCAGCGCGGTATCGGAAACGGTATCTCTCTGATCATCTTCGCGGGTATCGTATCGGGTATTCCTGCCGCAATCGGCGGTATGGTCAATCTGATCAATACGGGTGAGCTCAATTTCCTCGTCGTCATCGCGATACTGGCGGTCATACTGATCACGATCGGTGTCATCATCTATGTCGAGCTGGGAGAGCGTCGTATACCGATCTCCTATTCACGCAAGACGATGATGCAGAATCAGAACAAACGCGTCATGAACTATATCCCGATCAAGGTCAACCTCAGTGGTGTCATTCCTCCGATCTTCGCATCGGCAGTGCTTATGATGCCTTCGACGCTGCTCTCGGGAAGTACCAATCCCTATGTGCAGAAGATTGCGGACCTGTTGAGCCCCAACAGCTACCTGTTCAATATCATGATGTTTCTTTTCGTGATATTCTTTGCATATTTTTATGCATCGATCGTCTTCAATGCCAAAGATATCGCCGAAAACCTGAAGAAGCAGGGCGGATTCATACCCGGCGTGCGGCCTGGCAAAAGTACGATGGAGTTCATCAACGAAGTCGCGAGCCGACTGACTTTCTGGGGTGCGATCTATCTCGGACTGATCTCGACGCTGCCGTGGGTGCTGGTGAAGACGATGGGCGTACCGTTCTATTTCGGCGGAACCGCAGTCTTGATCGTCGTGCAGGTGGCACTGGATACCATGCGTAAAATCGAAGCGCAGATCTATATGAACAAATACAATACACTCAATTCGCTGGGACTCTGATAGTCATGGCGATATCGATTAAAAAACCCTCAGACATTGAAAAGCTGAGGGTTTCCAACTCTTATGTAGCAAAAACACTCAATCACCTTCGTACCTATACCAGACCGGGCATGACGCTTCGCGAAATCAACCAGATGGGTGAAGAGTTCATCGCATCACTGGATGCCAGACCCGCCTTCAAAGGCCTCTACGGCTTTCCTGCAGGTGTCTGTACCTCTCTGAATGAAGTGATCATTCACGGTATACCCGACGATACCGTCGTCAAAGAGGGGGATATCCTCGGACTCGATATCGGTGTCGAGAAGGATGGCTGGTACGGTGATGCTGCGATCACGATGCCGATCGGCGAAATCACGCCGGAGGACGAAGCGCTGATCGCATGCGCCAAAGATGCGCTCATGCATGCCATAGATGTGATTCACAGCGGCATGCGATTCAAAGAGCTGAGCCTCGAACTCGAAAACTTCATCACTGCGCGCGGTTTTGTGCCGCTGAGAGGTTTCTGCGGCCACGGCATCGGCAAAAAACCGCATGAAGAGCCGGAGATACCCAACTATCTCGAAAGCGGCAATGCGAAACAGGGACCGAAAATCAAAAACGGTATGGTCTTCTGTCTGGAGCCGATGATTTGCCAGAAGAGCGGTGTTGCGGTGATCGACGAGAAGGACAAGTGGTCCGTGATGAGTGAAGACGGCTTGCGAGGGAGCCACTATGAACATACGGTGGCTGTCATAAACAACAGAGCAGAAATATTGTCTGTAGATTAAGAGGAGTATAAATGGCAAAAGATGATGTAATTGAAGTAGACGGTACGGTAATAGAGGCTTTGCCCAACGCGACCTTTATGGTCGAGCTGGAAAACGGCCACAAAGTGCTTTGCCACATCGCCGGCAAAATGCGCATGCACTATATCAAGATCATGCTCGGTGACAGGGTCAAAGTGGAGCTGACACCATACAGTCTGGACAAAGGGCGAATCACCTTCAGATATAAGTAGAATTTTATATATATTTGAGTATAATCGCCCTCTCTTTTTCGAATGACGTAACTATAAGAAGAGTGATTGCAAAAAGACACTGTTTTTGCAATGGCTGGTTTGGGAATTTCGCCAAACCATATGCGTTCGTTATTTGTAAAGTGATTCATGAAGCGGTGCTAGAGATAGCGAGACGAAGATAGCAGAGGAGAATACGATGAAAGTAAGACCATCGGTAAAAAAAATGTGTGATAACTGCAAGATTATCAGACGCAGAGGTGCAGTGAGAGTGATCTGCAAAAATCCAAAACATAAACAGAGACAAGGATAACCAATGGCTAGGATTGCTGGTGTAGATTTACCAAAAAAGAAGCGAATCGAATATGGACTGACCTATATCTACGGTATCGGGTTGACAACTTCGAGAAAAATCCTGAACAAAGTCGGTATCTCACTCGACAAGCGTGTACATGAGCTCACGGAAGATGAAGTCGCTGCGATCAGAAACGAGATCCAGGACAACTATCAGGTCGAGGGTGATCTGCGTAAAAAAGTGGCTATGGATATCAAAGCCCTGATGGATCTGGGAAGCTACAGAGGCCTCAGACACAGACGCGGTCTGCCGGTACGCGGACAGAAAACAAAAACCAACGCAAGAACCAGAAAAGGCAGAAAGAAAACTGTCGGTTCGGCAGCGAAGTAACGGAGCGATAGAATGGCAAAAAGAAAAATCACAAGAAAAAAAGTAGTCAAGAAGAATATTGCACGCGGTATCGTACATATCGCAGCGACTTTCAACAACACTATGATTACGATCACCGACGAGATGGGCAACGCTATCGCATGGAGCAGTGCGGGCGGACTCGGATTCAAAGGGAGCAAGAAATCTACTCCGTATGCTGCGCAGCAAGCTGTCGAAGATGCTATGGCAAAAGCGATGGAACACGGTATCAAAGAGGTCGGTATCAAAGTACAGGGACCCGGATCCGGACGCGAAACAGCTGTCAAAAGCGTTGGTGCTATCGAAGGCATCAAAGTATTGTATTTAAAAGATGTCACACCATTGCCTCATAATGGATGTCGACCTCCAAAAAGAAGAAGAGTGTAGGGGTAAGAGATGGCAAGATATAGAGGACCAGTAGAAAAAATCGAAAGAAGACTCGGTGTCTCTCTCGCGCTGAAGGGTGAGAGAAGATTGGCAGGCAAAAGTGCACTCGACAAGAGACCTTATCCTCCGGGACAGCACGGACAGAGAAGAACGAAAGTCAGCGAATACGGTACACAGCTTCGTGAAAAACAGAAAGCGAAGTTCATGTACGGCATCAGTGAGAAGCAGTTTCGCAGACTCTTTTCAGATGCGAACCGCATGGAAGGCAACACCGGTGCGAACCTGATCACACTTCTGGAGCGAAGACTCGACAATGTCGTCTACCGCATGGGTTTTGCGACGACGAGAAGCTTCGCGAGACAACTCGTCACGCACGGGCATATTCTGGTGGACGGCAAAAAAGTCGATATTCCATCTTACCGCGTCAAACCGGGACAGAAGATCGAAGTCAAAGAGAAGTCCAAAAACAATCCTCAGATCGTCAGAGCGGGTGAGTTGACGGCGCAGACCGGTATCGTGCCGTGGGTCGATGTCGATATGGACAAAAAATTCGGTATCTTTACGAGACTGCCGGAGAGAGAAGAAGTGATTATACCTGTAGAAGAGAGACTCATCGTAGAGCTTTACTCTAAATAAGCATAAGGGATTAAAAGATGAAAAAGATTACAACATCTTTGTATATGCCGCATGAAATCGAGATCGAAAAGATCGACGAGAACAGGGTAAAGATCTACACTTATCCTTTTCAGAGCGGGTTCGCCGTCACGGTGGCGCATCCGCTGCGTCGGCTTCTGCTCGGCTCATCTGCAGGATATGCAGTCACCGCGATCAAAATCGACGGTGTCAAACATGAGTTCGACTCTATCAGAGGGATGCTTGAGGATGTCTCTCTCTTTATCTTGAATCTCAAGAACATTCGTTTCAAGATAAAAGACGAGTCCAACAAAGTCGAAGTCAATTACCACTTCACGGGATACAAAGAGATTCAGGGCAGCGATCTGGAGAACGATGCGGTCGAGGTTGTGACACCGGATGTGCATCTGGCCACGATCAATGAAGATGCAGAACTCAATTTTTCGATTATTATCGAAAAGGGCATCGGCTATGTGCCGAGTGAAGATCTCCGTGAAAATCTATCGGAAGAGTATATCGGCGTCGATGCGTTCTTCACTCCGGTCAGAAAAGCGGTCTACGCGATCGAAAATATGCTGGTCGAGGATGATCCTACATTTGAAAAGATCGTATTCGATATCGAGACCGATGGACAGATACCGCCTATTCAGGCCTTCAAAGAGGCTATCGAAGCGTTGAACGAGCAGATTTCGATCTTCTCCAAAGCGATCGACATCGATGTCAGCATCCCGCAGGATGATTTCAGCAACTCCGTAGAGATGAAAAAGCTGCTGCAGAATGTCGAAGATCTCGGACTCAGTGCGAGAAGCTTCAACTGTCTCGACCGCGCGGATATCAAATATGTGGCGGAACTCTCGCTCATGAGTGAGCTGGAGCTCAAAGGGCTGAAAAATCTCGGTAAGAAATCGTTCGAAGAGATCACAGGAAAGCTTGAAGCTCTGGGATATCCGGTAGGATACAAATTCGACGATGAATTCCTGTCGGCACTGAAGAAAAAATTAGAAGAATTAAAATCACAAACTGGGGAAGCATAACATGAGACACAGACATGGATATAGAAAACTTGGCAGAACTTCCAGCCACAGAAAAGCGTTGCTGAAGAATCTCTCCATCGCTTTGATCGCGAGCGGAAAGATCGAGACGACACTTCCGAAAGCCAAAGAGCTGAGAAGCTATTTCGAAAAACTCGTCACAAAAGCGAGAGTCGGTGATGCGAATGCGCACAGAGCCGTATTCGCTGCACTGCAGGACAAAGAGAGCACCAAAAAGCTCGTCAACGAGATCGCACCCCGATATGCCGAGCGCAAGGGTGGATACACCAGAATTATCAAAACAAGAATCAGACGCGGAGATGCGGCTGAGATGGCTTTCATCGAGCTTGTTTAAACAAATGTGAGAGGGGAGGTTACGAACCTCTCCTTTTGCCTCTTCCATTCACGATTCACAGACTTCCATTAAACTTTTTTTGCTACAATTTATTAAAATCAATTATCAAATATCTATTTATATTATTTAGAACCAAAGGAATCGCATGATACCGTTTACAGATGAAGAGCTTTTGCCGGTGGTCGAACAGTCACTGGAAAAAGTCAAACCGATGCTCGCACTCGACGGTGGCGGCATGAAGCTGCTGGGGGTCAGAAACGGAAAGGTTTTCGTCCAGCTGCAGGGCGCATGCGTCGGATGCTCGGCGAGCAATCAGACCTTGAAATATGGAATCGAGAGACAGCTGCGTATGGATATACATCCCGAGCTCGAGGTGATCAACCTTGCCGAGGGCATGGAACACCTGATGGATGAGATAGCGAACACCAAAGCATGAATAAATTCAAAGAGTTAGCCAACAACAGCTTTATGCAGCGGGATTTCAAAAAAGCGCTGCTGAACTACTCCCTGGCACTCAAAGATATGCCTGAAGACAAAGAGGCGAAGATCGGTGCGATACTGGCCGATCTGGCTTTCGAGAAAGAGGATGAAGCGGTCGCACTCTTTGAGTATTACGAAGTCTCAAAAGCGATCGGTACGGAAGATGCAGAAGAGGCGATCGAGCGGATCATCGAAAAATTCGACACTGAAAACGATCCGCTGGAGGATCTGCTCGCAGCGATCGAAGAGCGTGTCAGCAGCTACGAAGACGGAATCATGTTCGAAGAGTTCATCGCACATGTCAACAGTCGCGAAGATATCAGAACGGCACTCGAAGATCTGATGTTCAGTACCAAAATCGTCATCAACAGAAAAGAGGATTTTGTCGAATTGATCGGCATACTGCTGGAGAACGGATACGAAGAGATGGCGTACAACTATATCGAAAATGCACTGCTGCTCTATCCGGACGACACGCAATTTTACGATATGCTCAAAAAACTGGAGTGCTGAATCGTTTGAAATATACACTCGACTATAAAAATATCCCCTATATCACGGACAATTCCCAATTGTGCGACGCAAAGACAGCGTTTCTGCTTACGGAGCAGAACAAAGCCTATCTCCCGGATGCCAAAGCACGCGGTGCCGCTGCCGTGATCGCTCCGAAGGTGCTGCAGGATATCTACGGCATCAAGGATATGAAACTGATCGGCATCACCGGTACCAACGGCAAGACAACGACTGCTGCGGCGATCTACTCCTTTTTGCTGGATCTGGGCGAAGGGGCGGCTTTTCAGGGTACGAGAGGGCTCTATGTCAACGATACCCAAATCGAAGAGAAATCCCACACGACACCGCCGATACTCAAGACGCTATACAGTATGAAGCAGGCCAGAGAGCAGGGTGCGGACTATTTTGTGATGGAGGTCAGCTCGCACGCGATTGCACAGCAGCGCATCGAAGGGCTAGATTTCACGCTGAAGATCTTTACCAATATCACGCAGGACCATCTCGATTACCATGGCTCCTTCGAAGCCTACTGGCAGACCAAGAGCAGCTTTTTCAACGACGATGCGATCAAGCTGATCAACAAAGATGCCAAAAAGATCGATTTCAACATCAAAAACGCCTATACCTATGCACTCGACGTGCCTGCATCGTTCAATGTCGTGGCCTATTCGCTCAACAACGGCATCGCCGCGGCGATCAAGCATTTCGACAAGCAGTCGGAGTTCGTCTCTCCGCTCTATGGCTTTTTCAACCTCTACAATCTGCTTGCCGCGATAGGCGGGGTCAAGCTGATTACCGACTATACACTCGATGAGATCTGTGGCGTGGTCGGCAATTTTGCAGGTGTCAGCGGCCGGATGGAAGTGGTGAGCGAAAAGCCGCTGATTATCGTAGATTTCGCGCATACCCCGGACGGAATGGACAAAGTCCTCGACTCTCTGAAAGAGAAGAAGCTCTCCATCGTCTTCGGTGCCGGCGGAGACCGTGATCAGAGCAAGCGTGTGCAGATGGGCAGGGTGGCCAATCGCTACGGCAAGAAGATCTATCTCACCAGTGACAATCCCAGAAGCGAAGATCCGATGCAGATCATCGAGCAGATCTACGCCGGTATCGAAAAGAGGGATATCGTCACGATTCTTCCCGACCGCTATGAAGCGATCGAGAGGGCGATCGAAGAGCTGGAAGAGGAGGAGATTCTGCTGGTGCTGGGCAAAGGCGACGAAAGCTGCATCGAAATGGGTGACGAAAAGATACCGTTTGACGACAGGGCCGTAATTAGGGCGATTATGAAAGATAAATTTAATCGAGATTAGAATAAAATGACCACCAATTCATAGTATAGGGGAATTTTATGGGAATACCACAACCGGCATTTTATATTTTCAAATGCGAACAGTCATCACCTCCGGGGATGCCAAAACCAAGCTGCGTCAATGACCAGACGAAAGATCTCTTTCAGCATCTCGGTCAGACACTGATGCAAAAAGGGTTGATCGCGACCGTACAGCCGGTACGCACCGCATGCCTGAACCGATGCCAGCTCGGACCTGTCATGCTGGTAGAGCCGGGACATCACATGTATGTCGGCCTGACCAAAGAGAAGATCACGCGTATCATCGATGAGCATATCATCGGCGGCAAAGTGGTCGAAGAGTATCTGATTCCGGAGGAGTTCTGGGACGATGCGATTTCGCCGATGGAAGCGATGAAGATGGCCGGAAGATAAGCGTATGCAGATCACGATGTTATATAGCAAACTTCACCGTGCTACTGTAACTGACGCCAATCTCAACTATGTAGGCTCCATCACGATCGACAGAGAGCTGATGGATGCCGCGCAGTTGCGTGTGGGGCAAAAGGTCGATATCGTCAACATCAACAACGGTGAGCGGTTTTCGACCTATGTGATCGAGGGTGAGAAGGGCAAACGCGATATCTGCCTCAACGGCGCAGCCGCCAGAAAAGCGGAGATCGGCGATGTGATCATCATCATCGCCTACGCTTCGATGGATTTCGAAGAAGCAGACCATTTCAAGCCGCATGTCGTCTTGCTGGATGAAAAAAACAACATTGACGAGATCAAAGATTATGTTTGAAAATATGGATTTCAGCAAAATGGGCGAAATGTTTCAAAAAGCTCAGGAAGAGGCCCAAAAACTGGAAGAAGAGCGCGCCGGCAAGGAGTTCACGGCCAAAAGCGGCGGCGGATTGATCAAAGTCGTCGGCAACGGCAAGGGCGAGATTATCGATATCGAGATAGATGACTCCCTGCTGGAGGACAAAGACGCGCTGCAGATTCTTCTGATCAGTGCCGTCAACGATCTCCTGAAGATGATCGAAGAGGACAAAAAGAGTGCAGCTGCCCGCATGCTCGGCGGATTGGGCGGTTTTGCCGGAAAGTTTTAGTACACTACATTCACAATAGGATCATTTTTGCAGATACAAAGCAAAAAGCTACTCGAAGATTTCGAACAATTTTTACAACAGAATCTACCGCAGGCAGAGAGCTTTCATCCCCACTATCAGCATGCCTTGACCGAGATGTTTCAAGCCGGGGGCAAACGCTTTCGCCCGCAGCTGCTGCTGGAGGTGGTGGATCACTACACACCGCTGCTGGTACCGGCTGCCAGACATGTCGCGGCGGGGATCGAGATGCTCCATACCTACTCACTGATTCATGACGATCTGCCCACTTTCGACGATGCCGATCTCAGGCGCGGCACGCCTACACTGCATGTCAGGTACGATCAGGTGACTGCGACGCTGGTCGGAGATGCGCTCAATACCCACAGCTTTTATATGGTCGCCGATGCGCCGCTCTCGAGCGATCAGAAGGTCGCACTGGTCAAAGAGCTGGCGCATAACGGCGGAGCGGGCGGTATGGTCCTGGGACAGGCGATCGACTGTCACTTCGAGAATCAGCGCCTGAGTCTGGACGAACTCACTTTTCTGCATCTGAACAAAACGGCCAAATTGATTGCGGCGAGTCTGAAGATGGGTGCGATCATCTCCGATCTGGATACCGGGACGCAGGATCTGCTCTACGATATCGGATTGAAAATCGGGCTGCTGTTTCAGATACAAGATGATATTATCGACGCGACGATGAGCACCGAGGAGGCGGGCAAACCTACGCAGAACGACACGGTGAAAAACTCCTTTACCAATCTGCTGGGGATCGACGGTGCACGGAGCGAAAAGGAGCAACTGATCGATGAGATCGGTAGGATGCTCGATCGTCTGGACAGGGGACTGCAACAGAGATTGACCGGGCTGGTCGAACACTATTTGAAATAAGCATAAGGAAAAAAGTTGGAAGATAAACAGATGTTGACAAAGATGGCCGATACCATCAGGTTTTTGGCAGCGGATATGGTACAAAGAGCGAACAGCGGGCATCCGGGAGCTGCGATGGGGCTTGCGGATATCGCTACCGTATTGAGCCTCCATCTGCGGCACAATCCCAAAAACCCGAAATGGCTCAACCGTGACAGGCTGGTATTCAGCGGCGGGCATGCGAGTGCACTGATCTACTCTCTGCTGCACCTCTGGGGATACGATCTGAGTCTGGAGGATTTGAAGAATTTCAGACAGTTCGGCTCGAAAACACCGGGCCATCCCGAGTATGGTGAGGTACCCGGTGTCGAAGTGACGACGGGGCCGCTGGGGCAGGGTGTCGCCAATGCCGTAGGTTTCGCGATGGCCGAGAAGTATGCGCAGAAGCTGCTCAATTCGGAGACGGCGAAGCTGATCGATCATAAAGTCTACTGCTTCTGCGGTGACGGTGACCTCGAAGAGGGGATCAGCTACGAGGCATGCTCTATCGCGGGGCACCACAATCTCGACAATCTTGTCATGATCTACGACTCCAACGAGATTACGATCGAAGGGGATACGGAGATCGCACTGAGTGAGAATATCAAACAGCGTTTCGAAGCACAGGGATGGAAAGTCTATCGCATCGACGGGCATGATTACAATGAGATCGATCTTGTCCTGAGTGAAATCAAAGCGGAGCAGACCAAACCGTGTCTCATCATCGCCAAGACGATTATCGCCAAGGGTGCTGCGACGATGGAGGGTGATCCGCACACGCACGGAGCGCCTCTGGGAGAAGAGGAGATCAAAAAATCGAAAGAGAAGGCGGGATTCGATCCCAACGAGCACTTCTATATTCCCGAAGATGTTCTGGTCCGCTTCCGCTGTGCCGTGGAGCAGGGTGATCTGGCGGAGCGAGAGTGGAAAAAGCTTTTGACCGAAGCGCCGCTGGCAGAGCAGAATGCGACACTCGATGCGCTGCTGCATCCCGATTTCGACCGAATCGAGTGGCCTGCTTTCGAAGAGGGCGGTATGGTCGCGACACGCGACAGCAACCATAAGATACTCAATGCCATGGCGCGTGCGATCCCGGGATTCATCGGCGGCAGTGCCGATCTGGCGCCTTCGAACAAGACTTACCTGGAGAATATGGGAGACTATCCCAACGGGAAAAATTTCCATTTCGGTATCCGTGAGCATGCGATGGGGGCGATCTCCAATGCGATCAGCCTCTACGGGCTTTTCATCCCGTTTTGTGCAACTTTTTTTGTCTTTAGCGACTACCTTAAGCCTGCCGTAAGATTGGCCGCATTGATGAAACTGCGCACCTTTTTCGTCTGGACGCATGACAGCATCGGTGTCGGAGAGGACGGCCCTACCCATCAACCTGTCGAGCACTTGAGCCAGTTCCGTGCTTTGCCTGATCTCTATCTGTTCAGACCTGCGGATGCGAGTGAGAATGTCGCATGCTGGAAGCGTGCGCTCACACTCGACAAACCGAGTGCGTTTGTCCTGAGCAGACAGAAGCTCAAGACACTCAAGGCGAATTCCGATTTCGGCTCGGCGGAGCAGGGCGGCTATCTGATCAAACGCAGAGAAAATGCCGAAGTGACGATCATTGCGACAGGCAGTGAAGTGATGCTGGCGCTGCAGAGCGGCTGCCATCTCGAAGCGGCCGGCATCATGGCAAATATCGTGAGTGTACCGTGTCTGGAGCTCTTCAATGAACAGGATATCGCCTACAGAGAGCAGGTGATCGATCCCGATACAAAAGTGCTGGCAGTCGAAGCCGCAAGTGGTCTTGAGTGGTACCGCTATGCCGATGCGGTTTTGGGCATGCAGAGCTTCGGTGCGAGCGGAGATGCCAACGCGCTTTTCAGCCATTTCGGCTTTACGACAGGCAGCGTCGTCGAAGAGGTATACAAGCTGCTGGGGAAAAAATACCCGGGTGAAAAACCGGCAGAATGTAAAATATAGTTTATAAATATGACCGGAGTCGATGCTGCTCCGGTCGTCTCTTTACGCTTCTGGATTACAATTTGTTACAAAATAACCTCATTTCCATGTAAAACAAAAATAAAACAAATTTGTAATGATATTTTTTTATTTTCTAATCGAGTCTAAAGAAACATTTGAATATTATAAATTAATTTAAAGGTTATATTAAAAATGGCTTTGGGCTAAAGAAGGTTATTGTGCGTCGATGAAAACAATCAATTTTTTGACAGGAAATTTCATACCCGAAAATTGTGCAGGAACCAATCGTATCCTGGCACTGGTGCGGGAGCTCGAAAAAAAGTATAAAATCAATGTGATCTGCATCAGTGAAAAGGGGAAAAAGCCCAACGATTTTGTTTTCAGCGAAAATATTCATGTCTACTACATCTACCAGAAAGAGTATGACAGTGAAAAATTCTATACCCGTGCGGTGCATGAGCTCTATTATGCTCTGAAACTCGCGACCAGATCCAACAAATTTCCCTCCGATATGGTGATAGCCACGTCGCCGCAGATGTTTATCATCCCTTCTGTAGCGATTTTTGCGAGAGGCAAGAAGATTATCGATATCAGGGATCTCGTCTGGGAATATATCGACGGTAAATCCATCTATACGAAGCTTGTCAAGTTCTCACTCTCGAAACTGATGCAGTATGCGATCACGCGATATCGCTATATCACGGTGACGAACGATCATGAGTATGCGTGGATCGTCAAAAATATACCGGGGAGCAGAGACAAGATCGAAAAAATCACCAACGGCATCGAGATCTACAAATTTGAAGAGTTGAACCGTCTGGAGAAGAAAGAGGTGAGCCCTTTTACGCTGACCTATATCGGCAATGTCGGAATCGCGCAGAATATCAAAGTGCTGGTCGATATCGCCAGAAAGATACCCGATATCCAGATCAACATCGTGGGCGAGGGCAATAAATACAGAGAGCTCAAAGAGTATGCCAGACAGCATCAGATCAACAATATCACCTTCTTCGGAAAAGTGCATCGCGATAAGATCATCGACTTTTACCAAAACAGCTCGGTACTTTTCGCGCAGCTGGACGAGAAGTTCAGTGCGGCGATGCCCTCCAAACTCTACGAGTACGCTTCGACGGGGCTGCCGATCATCTATGCCGGTACCGGCGTGGCCCGTGAGTTTGTCAACAAGCTGGAGAACTGTACGACGATCAATCCCGGTGATGTCAAAGCGCTGGAAGTCGCCGTGAAGCGATACAAAGAGGCACCGACGGAGATTTCGCAGAAAAACAGAGATTTCGTCTATAAAAACTTCATACGGGAAAAACAGAGTCAGAAAATGGTCGATATAGTAGATAAACTTTTAGGAGAACGATAGATGAATATCTTGGTCACAGGCGGAGCCGGCTATATCGGCAGCCATGTCGTCAAACAGCTGGGGGAAGAGACCGATCACCGGATCACGGTACTGGACAATCTGGTCACAGGGTTCAGAGATTCCATACTCTACGGAGATTTCATAGAGGCGGACTTGAGTGATTTCGATCGCATCGGAGAGATCATCAAAGAGGGCAACTACGATGCGGTGATTCACTTCGCCGCGAGTCTCGTCGTACCCGAAAGCGTCGAAAAACCGCTGAAATATTATCTCAACAACACCGCAAACACTGCCAATCTGATCAAACAGTGCGTCAACTACGGTGTGCACAACTTCATCTTTTCATCGACGGCAGCCGTCTACGGGGAACCCTCTCCCGATCAGATACCGGTCACCGAAGAGAGCCCCACCGCCCCTATCAACCCTTACGGCAGCAGCAAGCTGATGAGTGAGACGGTGCTCAGAGATACGGCTTTTGCCTATCCCGACTTCAACTATATCGCACTGCGCTATTTCAATGTAGCGGGTGCCAGCGTGGACGGGAAGATAGGCCAGTCCACCAAAGATGCGACACTTCTGATCAAAGTGGCGGCGGAGGCGGCCGTAGGCAAAAGAGAGAAGATGTATATCTTCGGTGACGACTATCCGACCGAGGATGGCACATGTATCAGAGACTATATCCATGTCGAAGATCTGGCAGCGGCACACATCAAAGCACTCGACTATCTGCAGGAGCAGAAAAAGAGCGGTGTGTTCAACTGCGGGTACGGACATGGCTTCAGCGTCAAAGAGGTGCTGGAGACGATGAAAAAGGTCAGCGGTGTCGATTTCCCCGTCGAGATCAAAGGCAGACGGGCGGGGGACCCTGCCATTCTGATCTCCGACAACAGAAAAATACGCGAAGTGATGGGCTGGAGCCCGAAATATGACGATCTGGAACTGATTTGCAGAACCGGTCTGGAGTGGGAAAAGAAGATATGCAAAAAGTGATGCTGGTCTTCGGGACGAGACCCGAAGCGATCAAAATGGCACCCCTGGTCAAAGCGTTTGAAGCGAGTGGAGATTTCGAGACGATCGTCTGTGTGACGGCGCAGCACCGGCAGATGCTCGATCAGGTGCTCGATCTCTTCGAGATAGTGCCCGATTACGATCTCGATATCATGAAGCCGGGACAGAATCTCTATGAAGTGACTTCCAATATCCTGATGGGCCTCAAAGGGGTCTTCGAAGAGGCGAAACCGGATATCGTTCTGGTACATGGCGATACCACCACGACGCTGGCGACTTCTCTGGCGGCATTTTATCAGCAGATCCCTGTCGGGCATGTCGAAGCAGGGCTTCGCACCGGCAATATCTACTCCCCGTGGCCCGAAGAGGGCAACCGTCAGGTGACCGGCAGGCTGGCGACATATCACTTTGCACCGACTGAAGAGAGCCGTTCTAATCTTCTGAAAGAAAATGTCGATATAGAGCATGTAATCGTAACAGGCAATACTGTGATCGATGCACTCGTCAGTGTGGTTTCGAAAATCCGGAATGATCAAAATCTGGAAGAGAAACTGCAAAAGATTGTCGCCCAAAAAGGGTACGATGTCGACAAAGCCAGAAAATTGGTTCTGGTGACCGGCCATAGACGGGAAAATTTTGGACAGGGATTTTTGAATATCTGTGAAGCACTCAAAGAGGTGGCCAGCCGGTACCCGGATGCAGATATCGTCTATCCCGTCCATCTCAATCCCAATGTCCAGCAGCCGGTCAAAGAGATTCTTTCGGATGTCAGCAATGTCTATCTGATCGATCCTCTCGACTATGAGCCGTTTGTCTATCTGATGTCCCATGCCTACTTTATCCTCACGGACAGTGGCGGGATCCAGGAAGAGGCGCCGAGTCTGGGCAAGCCTGTACTGGTGATGCGGGATACCACCGAGAGACCCGAAGCCGTGAAAGCGGGCACGGTCAGACTGGTGGGTACGGACAGAGAGGCGATTGTCGACGCATGCGTGGAGCTCTTTGAAGAGCCGGCACGATACGAGGCGATGTCGAAATCACACAATCCTTACGGAGATGGTAAAGCCTGTATGCGAATCGTGGAGTTTTTAAAAGGAAAAGAGAGATGAAAATATCGAAAATATGTGTGATGGGATTGGGCTACATCGGATTGCCGACCGCTTCGCTGCTTGCCAACAGAGGCTATAAAGTACATGGTGTCGATGTGGTACAGAAGACGGTCGATACGATCAATGCCGGTAAAATCCATATCGTGGAGCCCGATCTGGACACATTCGTGCAGTCCGCGGTCAAATCGGGCAACCTCGTAGCCGATACCCTGCCTGCGGAGGCCGATGTCTTTATCATCGCCGTGCCGACACCGTTCAAAGCGCATCATGTGCCCAATGTCGACTATATCGTTTCGGCGACCAAAAGCATCGCTCCCTATGTCAAAAAGGGCAATATCGTCATTCTGGAGTCCACTTCGCCGGTCGGGACGACCGATCTGATCGAAGAAACACTGAGAAACGAAGGGATCGATACGAGCGGTATCCATTTCGCACACTGTCCGGAGCGTGTCCTGCCCGGCAAAATCATGCATGAGCTGGTGCACAACGACAGAATCGTCGGCGGAACCACACCCGAAGCGACCAGAGAGACGGCGGATTTTTACAAGACATTCGTCACCGGTGCGGTACTCGAGACCGATGCGAGAACTGCCGAGATGGCCAAACTGACGGAGAACAGTTTCAGAGACGTCAATATCGCTTTTGCCAATGAGCTCTCGATGCTGTGTGACCAGTTCGGCATCGATGTCTGGGAGTTGATCGATCTGGCCAACCGGCATCCCCGTGTCAATATCCTGCAGCCCGGATGCGGTGTCGGCGGCCACTGCATCGCAGTCGATCCGTGGTTTATCGTCGATGCAGCCAAGGGGAGCGCGAAGATCATCAAAACGGCACGCGAAGTCAACGACTACAAATCGGAATGGGTGGTCGAAAAGGTCAAAAACAGTGTCCTGGAATTCGAGAAGCGTGCGGGCAGAGAGGCGAAAGTCGCCTGCATGGGACTCGCATTCAAGCCCGATATCGACGATCTGCGCGAATCTCCGGCCGTCTATATCACCAAAAGGCTGATCGCGGATAAGATCGATGTGCTTCCCGTCGAGCCCAATATCGGGAGCCACAGCGAATTTGCGCTTGTACCCTACACGGAAGCGATCGAAGAAGCGGATATTATCGTATTTCTCGTCAGTCACAAAGAGTTTCACGATATCGAAATCGATGCGGATAAAGAGGTATTGACGTTTTGTAAACTACATGTAAAACAGAAAACGCCGATTGCGCAGTAAGAAGCGGCAAAAAGGAAAAGAATGGGTTTCAGGCTGATAAAGGATATTTCGCTATTTCTGCTTGTGTTCGCGGTCATCAACGACGATTTTGTGGTAGATAAAGTAGCAGGAGAAAATGCACTGAAGGCGGTTTTTGCCTTTTTCCTGCTTGTAAATGCCAAAGATATATTTTTAGCTTTTGTCAGTCCAAAAAACCTTGTTATGAAACTGTTTTATCTCTTTATTTCAGTATTCGCGATTATTGTTTTTGTCAATGTCATGACGGAAGTGATTACGCTCACGCAGGGCCTTTTTGTACTGATCCCTGTATTGACGATTTTTCTCTTCGTGAGCTATTATGACGATTTTGAAAAACTGCTCTATTTTATATGGTTCAGTACGATCGTTTCCTCGATCATTCTGGCATTCAGCGAGCCTATTACCCAATGGACATTCAGGCGTACGGGCGGTACGGGTGACCCCAATGAGTTTGCGGCGCATATACTGGTGGCGATCGCTATAACGATCTATCTCTTTTACAAAAACGGCCGCTATCTTTTTCTCTTTCCTTCTCTGGCACTCTATGCGTATGCGCTTCTGTATGCGGGATCGAAATCCTCCTTTCTGACACTGGCATTTTTGATTGTGTTCGCCATAGTCGTCAAGTTCAGATTTTTGCTCAGAAAGCTCTTCTCTTTGCGTGTTTTACTGGGGATTGTTATCGCGGGTGTCGTGCTGGCTTCACTGGATATTTCCCAGTGGACTGCCGTCAAGGGTCTGGAGCAGCGTGCCAAGTCCAGCGGTACTGCAAAAACACGATTCGTATCATGGAATGCCGGCGTGCGTATGACCAGAGACAATTTTCTGACCGGTGTGGGAGCCGAACAGTACGAGAAGCATGCCAGAGAGTATGCGACCGATTTTATTGCCGAAGGCTCTTTTGCACCGCACAATTTTCTGATCAAAATGATTGCAGAGAACGGTATATTGCCTTTTCTGGCACTCATCATCTTTTTGGCCGCACTCTTTATGGCAGATTTCAGAAAAATTATGTACAGCGACTATTTCTGGATCTATATTGCCGCACTCTCGACCGTCTTGATGGGATTGACATTGTCGATGACCTATGAGAAATATTTCTGGCTCTTCCTGGGGCTGTTGTCGCATGTGCATCTGGCGTTGTGGTATGAAGAACAAGAGGAGACAGATGATGAAGATCATGCATATCTTGCCTAGCCTCTATACCGGCGGTGCGGAAAAATTCTGTATTGATGTATGCAATGAACTGGCAAGAAACAGAGAGAACGAAGTCTATCTCTGCTCCCTGGAGAAGATGAACGACAGACAGCGCATCATGTTCGACAAGATCGGTCCGGATGTCCATTTTCTGTCGATGAACAAAGTGGGTAAACACCCTACGCTGATGTTCGATATCTACAAGATGCTCAGGGAGATCAAACCGGACATCGTACATACCCATCTGCGAGCGCAGGTCTATGCCGCGTTCGGATTGATCGCCAACAAAATTCCCAATATCCATACGGTACACAGTCTCGCGACCAAAGAGACGACGGCCGGAAAGCGTAAACTCTATGCCATGCTCTATCGCTATTTCGATTTCACACCGGTATCGATCAGCGAAGAGGTGAAACGATCTGTACAGCAGGAGTACGGAGCGCAGTTTGACATCGAGATCGATAACGGTGTGCAGGGTTTGTCACCTACAGAAAAATTCGATGAGACGAAGGCGTATGTCGACGCATTGAAAAAAGGGGATCAGACTAAGATATTCGTCAATATCGGGCGTGTCTATCCCGTCAAAAATCAGAAGCTGCTTATCGGGGCATTTGACCGGTTGATAGATCGGGGTGTCGATGCACAACTGTTGATCATCGGGTCACGCCGGATTGTACCGGAGTATGCGAAAGAGGCCGAAGCGATGGTGCGTCATACCGATCGTATACATTTTCTGGATGAGAAGAGCAATGTCGCCGACTATCTGCTCTGTGCGGATGCTTTCTGTCTCTCATCGAGTCATGAAGGTATGCCGATGACGATACTCGAAGCGATGTCGATAGGTTTGCCGACGATTGCCACACCCGTAGGCGGTATTCCCGATATTATCGATGACGGTATCAATGGATTTATTGCAAAAGATTTGAGCGAAGAAGCTTTTGCGGAGGCTATGACGCGTTTTTTGAATATGAAGAAGATCGACAAAGAGGCGATAGTGGATAAATTTGAGACGCACTATTCCATTGCGATTACGACGGAAAGATACTACAGACTTTACCAAAAGATTTTGAACCGCTGATGACTTTTAGACAACTCGAAATCTATTTTCATACGCTGCGTTATATGAAGATGAAGCAGATTGCCTATAGGGCATGGTATATGCTGCGAAACAGAGTGCGTATGAAAACGGGATTCCGATACACCATGTCTATGGATTCGTTGCGTCATGAGCTCATGTTGATTCCTTCGATTCCGGCACCGGTATCCTTTCGGTCGGATGGCACCGAAAGCCGTTTCAGCTTCCTCAATCTCTCCCATACATTTGCCGATCGTATCGACTGGAACTACAGTGATCCGGGCAAGCTCTGGACCTATAATCTGAACTACTTCGACTATCTTATGCAACCCGATATGACAAGAGAGCAGGGGATCGGGCTGATACGCGCATACATAGCAGACATCAGACTGGCCAAAGATGGTTTGGAGCCGTTTCCGATCGCGCTGCGCGGGATCAACTGGATCAAGTTTCTGAGTCGACATGAGGTTCGTGATAAAACGATAGACGATGCACTGTTGGCTCAATACTATATACTGCTCGATAATCTGGAGTACCATCTGCTTGGCAACCATCTGCTGGAGAACGGATTTTCACTCCTTTTCGGTGCTTTCTATTTCGGAGATGAGAAGCTGTTCCTGAAAGCAAAAGAGATTCTGGAAGAGGAGCTTGCGGAGCAGATTCTGCCGGATGGTGCCCATTTTGAGCTTACGCCGATGTACCATCAGATCATGCTCTTTCGGGTTCTCGACTGCTGCAATCTGATGCAGCACAATCGTGTCTTTGAAGATCTCCGGCTGCAGGATTTACTGAAGGAGAAGGCTTCCGTCATGCTGGGTTGGCTGGAGCATATCACTTTTCGGGATGGGACGATACCGCACCTGAACGATTCTGCCGAGGGTATTGCGCCGACGACTTCGGCACTGCAGGAATATGCCGGAAATCTGGGGATAGAGACGCTGCATCGTCCATTGCAAGAGTGCGGTTATCGCAGGTTTTCGGGCGAGAGATACGAAATGATCGTCGATGTCGGAAATATCGGACCGGACTATATCCCGGGACATGCACACAGCGATACATTCAATTTCGTACTGTCGGTCGATGAGAAGCCGCTGATCGTCGATACGGGTATCAGTACTTACGAGAACAATGCCAGACGACACTACGAGAGGTCGACGGCAGCCCACAATACGGTCGAAGTGAACGGGGTGGATCAGAGTGAAGCATGGTCGAGTTTTCGCGTAGCGAGGCGGGCAAAGATCACGGAGATTGTCGAGACCGATGCGTCTGTCCGTGCAACCCATGATGGATATCAGCGTATCGGTGTGCTGCATACAAGACAATTTGAGAGCTTCGACAGCAAAATAGAAATCAAAGATTTTGTATCTTCCCAAGGTGCAGCAGTGCGTGAGGCCATCGCTTTTCTCCATTTCGCCCCGGCTGTAGAGCCGAGACTCGAGAATGGCGGAAAGATATTGACAGATCAGGCAATTTTTTCATTTGAGGGTTTAAAAAGTGTGGAAATTGTCGATATTACTATTGCAGAAGGTTACAATCGTCTCGTCGAATCGAAAGCGGCAAAACTTTTTTTCCAAAAAGAGCTGCTGACGAGGATCGAGATTGTTTCGTAAAATAATTTTAGATTTTTACTTTTTATAAAGTAAATGTTAATATATTTAATTATAGAATAAAAATCTAAGAAAGTTTTAAAAGGGCGTTATTGAAGTTGTGTCAATTGTATGCATCTTGTGTTAAGAGTTAAATAAAAATTTACCTTTTAATTTTAAAATAATATTTGTCTTGTATAATAAAATTAGTAAAAAAATATCAAAGGTATTAAATCATGACATCTAAACATCTTTCAGTTGTTTCACTGGTTTTGGTTACGGCATTGATGGCCGGTTGCAGCGGCAAACCCAAGCAGTATGTGCTTTTTAATGACAGTGCAAAATTGACCGGTTGCAGTGCCAATATAGATCGAAATCTGGCAAATGAGCAGTATGAATACAAAATCATGCCCAACAACAGGCTCTCTATTCTGATTTTTAACCATCCCGAGCTCAGTACCCGCGATGTGCGTGCACAGGTGGCACCGGCAGACGAGAGAGGTGCACTCGTGGCGCGTGACGGTACGGTCAGCCTGCCGCTGATCGGTGTCGTGCGCGTTGCAGGATTGACGGAGCGGGAGTGTGCGGATCTGCTGACCCGCGAGTATGCGAGATATCTCAAAAATTCCCATGTGACCGTCGAAGTGCTGAACAAGCGGGTGATTGTGCTGGGTGAAGTCAAGCAGCCGGGACAAGTCAATATCATAGAAGATACGACCAATGTTCTTGAAGCGCTCGGCCGCAGCGGGGGATTGACCGATTTTGCCAAACGCGATCAGGTCCTGATCATCCGCGGCACGGCTAAGCATCCGATCGTCAACAGAGTCAACCTGACCTCCGTCAGCGCACTGACAAGCGGGGCGATGAAGCTCTATCCGAACGATGTCGTCTATGTCATGCCAAACGAGCTGAGACAACGCAATATGTCTATCGCACAGTCGGTACCCGGTATCGATCTGGCGGCCAAAATACTCGGTGTGCTCTATACGGGTAAATATCTGACCAATACCAGCCTGTTCAATGTCAATCACGGCGGAGATGCTGCCGTAGCACCACAAATACCAGTACAATAAGGGAAGGGATCATCAATCATGGAAACAAAACAGAAGAAGCTATCTAAACTGGAAGATGCCGGTGATATCAAAAAGGTGCTTGCCATTTTCGGAAAGAATAAAGCACTGAGCCTTTTTATCATCTCGCTCTTTTTTGTAGGAGGGCTGTTTTACGCGTATTTCACACCGCCTGTCTATGAAACCTATGCGACGATAGAAGTGAGCAACGACAATCTCGATCTGAGTCTGGACAATGTCGTGCGGGGCGGCAATATCGACAACGAATCGACCCTGATCGATACGGAAGTGCAGATTCTCAAGTCGCGCTCTCTGATCGAAGATGCCCTCAAAGATGTCGGCTTTCAGATCCGATACTTTACCTTCAATGCCTATAAAGAGATCGAACTCTATAAAGAGACGCCGATCGTCGTTTCGGAGCTGAAGGTCAAAAATCCTCTGGTGTACGGTACCAAATTCGTTGTCGAACCGATCAACGATCAGAAATTCAGAATCTATGTCGATCATGGCGGCCTGGTGACATCCGTGAAGAAATCGCTCGCTTCCCTGCTCGGCAAACATTCCAACGAGATCAACTATTCCGGTGAATTTGCGTTCGGTGAAAAGATCGACAACAACTACTTTTCGCTGGTCATCCAGAAAAAGGGTGAATTGACCAATGCGAAGTATGCCTTTGTGATCCTGAACAAAGATCGTGCCGTCGATGAGGTATCGAAAAATCTCAGCGTATTCCCGGTCTCTAAAAACGGCTCCGTGATCAAGCTGATCTATCAGGACAGTGTGGCTCAGAGAGCGAAAGATTTTCTGGATCATCTGGTCGATAAATATCTCGAACAGAGCGTACGCAAAAAGACATCAAAAGCCTCTACGGCACTCGAGTTCGTAGACAAGCAGCTGCAGGAAGTGAGTAAAAAGCTTCAGGAGTCTGCCGTCAAACTGGAGAACTTCAAAGAGGAGAACAACCTTGTCGATATCAAGACCGAATCACAGGTGATTCTGACCAACCATAGTCAGGTCAAAAGAGAGCTTGAGAAGGTCAAGGTACAGGAGAGTGCATTCAATGCCCTCTACAATGAGTTCAAAACCGGCAACTACGGTGCCGTCTCTTCTCTGGCGAAAGATTATCCCGTACTCGCTTCCCTGCTCGACGATCTGCAGAAGGCCAAATCGAAAAAGATTCAGCTGCTGGCGAAATTCACGGAAGCGCATCCCGATGTGCAGAAAGTCAACGAAGAGATCGATGATATCCGTATGGCACTGGAGAGTGCGATCGAGAGTATCAGCGACTCTCTGAGCGAGAAGCGAAGATCTCTGGAAGATGCGCTCTACAACAACGAAACGACGCTGTTGAAATTCCCTGAAAAAGAGCGGGAATTGGCAGCGCTGCAGCGTAAATACAAAGTCAATGAGCAGACTTATGAGTTCCTGTTGCAGAAGCAGGCGGAGATGTCGATCAACAAAGCCTCCACCGTTTCCGGCAACAGAGTGCTCGACAGAGCGGTTCTGCCGACCAGACCGGTCAAGCCGAATGTACCGATGATTCTGCTGACGAGTCTGCTGCTGGGATTCCTGACGGCGATGATCGTGGCCTATCTGAGAGAGGTGCTCGATGACAAGATCAAGACAAGAGAAGATATCGTCACCCATACCAGAATCCCGTTCTACGGCGTGGTACCGCAGGTCAAAGCGGCAGACAAGATGTTTACGATCGAAGATCAGCAATCGGTAGCGAGTGAAGCGCTGCGGCTGATCCGAACGAATCTGGAATTCATCCCTACCGAGAATAAGAGCAAAGTGATCGTCGTCACTTCCACCGTACCCGGTGAAGGCAAGACGACGATCGCGACCAACCTCGCAGCTGTGTTTGGCATGAGTGACAAAAAGACGATCGTCCTCTCGCTGGATATGCGTCGTCCGATGCTGCACAGAGTCTTCGGACTGACCAACAAGATCGGTATGAGTACGGTCCTCTCCAAAAATAACACCCTTAAAGAGGTGATCTGGGAGCATAAAAAGATCAAAAATCTCGACATCATCACATCCGGACCGATTCCGCCGAATCCTTCCGAGCTGATGCAGTCGGGCAAAGTGGATAAAATCATCGAAGAGTTGCGTAAAGAGTATGACTATATCATTATCGATGCACCGCCGATGGGCATGGTGACGGATGCGCTTCTGCTGATGAAACTGGCAGATATTTCACTGATCGTCTTCAGATCGGAATATTCCGAAAAAGAGTATTTGAAATCACTCGAAGATATGGTACAATCGTATCAGATCAAAAATGTCGGTGTCGTACTCAATGCTGTGAAGCCCAAGAATATGGCGCAGAGCTTTTTCAAGTACAGCTACACATATAAATAGTCAGATCGTTTAGAAAAGGGAGGTCCGGTGGTTGCAACGATAGATATCATTCTGACCTTCCTGATCTCACTCTTTCTGACCTATGCGATTACCAAACTCTCCTCTCGCATGGGGATGATCGATATTCCCAACGAACGCAGCGCCCATATCAACCCGATACCCAGAGGTGCCGGTGTCGCGATTTTTGTCGCATTTTTTGCGGTACTGCTCTTTTGCTATACTCCGCTGGCGATGTCTTATAAAGGATTCATTCTGGGAGTCCTGCTGGTCTTTTTGACCGGTGTTTACGATGACAATCGCGGTGTAGAGCCGAAGGTCAAATTTGTCACGATTACACTGGCGACGCTGCTGCTCTTTTTTATAGACGGACTCAGAATCGATACGCTCGGAGTCTGGTTCGGGCATACGATCTCCCTGCCGATGATACTCTCTCTGATCGTTACGATCGTGGCGGTGGTAGGGTTTACCAATGCGTTGAATCTGATCGACGGCCTGGATGGATTGTCGGGTTCTGTCTCGATCGTGATTTTCGGGGCATTTGCCTATATAGGCTTTGTGCATCACGATGCTTTTATCGCTACGGTCTCTATGCTCATGATTGCAGCGATCGTCGCATTTCTCTTTTTCAACTGGCACCCTGCCAAGGTATTTATGGGTGACAGCGGCTCGCTGGTGCTGGGGTTTGTCATTTCGGTGGTAGCGATCAAGTCGATTGCCTATATCAGCATCACATCGGTCCTTTTTCTGACGGCGATTCCGATTATCGATACGATTACCGTCATGGTGCGTCGAATACAAAGGGGTCTCTCTCCCTTCAATCCGGACAAGACCCACCTGCACCACAAGGTATTGCGCTGGAAAGGCGGTGTGGACAATGCCGTCGTCATCATCGTATTGCTGCAGTTTGTCTTTTCGATTATGGGGCTGGCGCTGCGCAGGCAGCCGGATGATCTGGTCTTTTTCATATTTCTCATTATTTTGTTGCTGGCTTTCGCTTTTCTGGATGAGCGGGCGGTAGCCAGAGAACGGACCCTCATCACAAAGATCAGAAAAGCAGGGATCAGGTTCATCAAAAAGCATCTGAACAAATATATCATGTTCGGTATCCTGATAGTGCTGATCGCAGTGGTTGTGATGCTCAAAATAGCCTCCTGAAGGCGCGCTGTCCCACTCTTTACAAAAAATTTGTTATACTCATTATAGTTTAATTTAGGATGGATAGATGGTTTATGAACATGAGATTCCCAGTCTCACGCGGCTCTATTTTGGCAGAAGCGCTTTGCAAAAGCGCAAAATCGAGGCGGTGGCGAGTGATATTCTGTACCGGGAAGGTTACGAGGAGATCGTTACGCCGATGCTTTCATACCATCAGCATGAATCCCTGGACGAAAAGGAGTTGATCCGTTTTTCCGATGCGCAAAACCATATCATCACACTTCGGGCGGACAGTACACTCGATGTCGTGCGTATCATCACCAAAAGACTCGGACGCAGTGTGGAGCAGAAGCGATGGTTCTATATACAGCCGGTTTTTCGCTATCCTTCCCTCGAGCAGTATCAGATCGGGGCGGAGTGTATCGATGAATCCGATCTGTCGCTCAGTATCAACGACAGTGCCAAAATTCTGGAATCGCTCTCGCTGCAGCCGCTGCTGCAGATCTCCAATATCAATATCCCCCGGCTGATCGCGCAGAGGCTGGGGATCGGCCTGGAGATTTTCAAGAGTGCCAATCTCGAAGCGTTGCTGAAGCTGGAGCTGCCGTGGCTGGAGAAACTGGCCTATCTGCAGGATCTCGAAGGTATCGACGAAGTGATGCAAGAGGTCGACGAAGAGCTGTGTGAAGAGCTGGAGAAGATCAAGCTCCTTGCCGAAAAGATAGCCTATCCGAATGTCGTGATCGCACCGTTGTATTATGCCAAAATGCATTACTATGACAATCTTTTTTTCCGATATATACATGACAATGTCACTCTGGGCATGGGCGGCAACTATCGATACAAAGAGGTCGATTCGATCGGCTTCGCACTCTATACGGATACTATTATTGAAGAGTTGGGAGAGAAATGACAAAAGAATTGAAAGCGGACCTGATCGTCGGGCTGCAATGGGGTGATGAAGGTAAAGGAAAGATTGTCGACCATATGGCGCAGACGCATGATGTGGTATGCCGGTTTGCCGGAGGGCACAATGCCGGGCACACGATCGTCGTAGAGGGGAAGAAATATGCACTCCATCTGATTCCCTCAGGTGTACTCAACCCAAAAGCGATCAACATCATCGGAAACGGCGTGGTGCTGAGCCCCGAAAACCTGATCGACAAAGAGCTGAAGCAGTTCGACAATCTGGAGGGGAGACTCTTCATCAGCGACAAGGCGCATCTGCTTTTGCCCTATCATGCACTGATCGATCAAGGCAAAGAGAAGCTGCGCAAAAAAGCGATCGGTACGACGGGCAAAGGTATCGGCCCGGCCTATGCGGACAAGATACAGCGGACCGGGCATCGGGTCGGTGAGCTGGCATATCCGGAAAAGCTGGCCGAAAAGATTCTGAACTATTTCGAAGACAACCGGGTCCTGTTCGAGGCGATGGAGATCACACCGCCGACGAAGGAGTCGCTGCTGGCGGATATCGCACGCTACAAAGCGCATCTCGATCCCTATATCACCGATACGACGAAACTGGTATGGGAGTGCCTCGAGGAGGGCAAAAAGGTGCTGCTCGAGGGTGCGCAGGGTACGATGCTCGATATCGATCACGGTACCTATCCCTATGTGACCAGCTCCAATACCGTCAGTGCCGGTGCCTGTACCGGACTGGGGCTCAATCCAAAAGATATCGGCAAAGTGACGGGTATCGCCAAAGCGTACTGCACGCGTGTCGGAAACGGTCCTTTCCCGACCGAAGAGAGGGGAGAAACGGGAGAGCTGATAGCCGAACGCGGGCATGAATACGGTACCACGACAGGGCGCAAACGGCGCTGCGGATGGTTCGATGCCGTAGCGGCCAAACATGCATGCAGGCTCAACGGATGCGATCAGATTGCATTGATGAAACTCGATGTGCTGGACGGTTTTGAAGAGATCAAAGTGTGTGTGGCGTATGAGTTTGAAGGCAAAGAGATCGATTATGTCCCCTACGACCTCGAATATGTCAAGCCTGTCTACAAAACCTTCGAAGGGTGGGAGAAGGTAGAGGGGATACGGGAGTATCGGGAGCTTCCCAATGCCGCCAAAGCATACATCAAAGTGATCGAGAAGCTGACCGCTACCAAAGTGGGGATCATCTCCACCAGCCCGGATCGTGAAGATACGATCGTCGTCTGACGCCTCATAGCCGGATGAAGACGAAGTTCTCCGAACTGCTGAAAGTGCGTAAGCAGAAACTCTCGGAGATCGAACGCGAGCTGGCCGACAAGCAGTCGCAGCGAACGGTTTTGCAGGAGCAGGTGGCGCAAATCTCGGGCAGAATCGCGGCATATACACTGCCGCAAAGCGGCTCCTACACTGCGATGCAGGTGGCACTGGGAAAGAAGGCGTATCTCTTCCGCGACAAAGAACATAAAGAAAATATGATAAAATACTTTGATCAAGAGATAAAAAATTTAAATATATTGTATAAAGAAGCGACTATCGCGTATGAGAAGATCAAACATCTGCATGAGCGGGAAGTGGCGGAGATAGTAGCGGAAAAATTGCGACAGGAAGCCAAAGAGATGGATGAGATCGCCGGCCAGCTCTTTTACCGTCATCAAACCGGGCGCTGAAAGGAAGAGATTGAAGATTCTGTCTGTATGGCTACTGCTGGGCTTGACGACGCTGGTATCCGCGAAGGATCTGGTAGACTGCAATGCCGTCTTCGAGCAGCGCAAGGGAGAGATCCTCAGAGAGCTCGACCGTCTCGATGAGGAGCAGCAGTCGTTCGAGCTCTACAAAGAGGCGCAACTCTCCCTGATCCGAAAAAAAGAGCAGAAACTGACTCAGAAGCTGGCCGAAGTCAATGCGACACTCCAGAAGGTGTCTCAGACCAAAAAAGAGATCGTAGCGCTCTACGAAAAGAACAAAAAGATGCTCGAAGAGATCAAAAAAGCCAAAGATGACAAAATCACGGCATCCTACCTCAAGATGAAAGACTCCAAAGCGGCTGCGATACTCGATGCGATGACACGACCGCAGGCTGCAAAAATTCTCTTCAATCTGACACCGAAAAAGATCGCCAAAGTGATGGCTAAGATGGATCCAGATATCGCATCGGCAGTGACGACGCTGCTGGAGCAGGGGCCGCCGTTTGACAGCAACCGAACCAAATAATTCACAATTTACTAAAAATTTGCTACACTAAATATAGTATTGCATTTTGTATCCGCAAAAAGCTTGAAGTATGAAATTTTACTACCCAAAGGCACTTTGATGAAAATACGACTACCACATGCGCCTTATATTGCCAGAAAAATAGCACTCGATCTGTTGAATTCCGGTTATGTCACTTTCACGGAGGGTGTCGATATCGTCGCGCAGCAAGCGGAAGAGGTACTGACCGATGAGCTGAAGAAAGAGGCCGCTCTCGAAGAGCGCGTCAACGAGATTCTGGAAGAGAACGAAGATGAGATGGAGTTCATGCGCGTCGACAGACGCAACATGTTCTGGCTGGTCAAAAAGAAGATGGCCAGAGAGTACGATGTGATACTCTCCTACGAAGAGCGCTTCAACAAAGTGGCGCATGAGATTCTCGACCGGCTCTACGACGAAGATCTGATCAACTACAGCGTGAGCGAAAATATCGTCAAAAACGTCATCTACACCTCTATCGAGAACTACATCGAGAGTTTCGAGGAGATCGAGGATACGGTGATCGAAAAGATCGAAAAGATGCAGCGCAAACTGATCCCGGGTACGGACGACTACAATGTCGTATTCGAGAGACTCTATCGCGAAGAACTGCGCAAAAAAGGGATGATGTGATGCGACGACTTTGCGATATATGGCTCTATCTGGAGGATGGTACTTTTCTGCAGGCGAAGAGTTTTGGCGCCGGAGGGACCCGTACCGGTGAAATCGTATTCAACACTTCGATGAGCGGCTATCAGGAGATCATGAGCGATCCCAGCTATGCGGGACAGTTCGTGGTCTTTACGATGCCCGAGATCGGCAATGTCGGCTGCAACGACGACGACATGGAGAGTGCGGAGGTCTACAGCAGCGGTGCGATCGTGCGAAACTATCAGGAGCGGTTCTCCAGTTTTCGCGGCGAGCGCAGCCTGGGTGCGTTTCTGCAGGCGCATGATGCGCTGGGAATCACCGATATCGATACCCGATTCCTGACCAAAAAGATCCGCCGGGGCGGTCCGCAGATGATGATCGCTTCGACCGAGGTATCGGATCCCGAGCAGTTGAAAAAGATGCTGGAGGCGGCACCGCGCATCGAAGAGGTCAACTATATCAGGGAAGTGAGCACGCGAGAGGTCTACACGCACGAGCGCGGCAGCTGGGATCCGCTGCAGCAGCGCTATCGTGAGCCGATCAGTCTGGGCAAAAAGATCGTCGTGATCGATTTCGGGGTCAAGCGCAATATCCTCAACGAGCTGCGCCAGACCGGCCTCGCGGTAGAGGTGATACCGCATGATTTCGATGCAGAGGCTCTGATCGCGCGCTACCTCGATCGGGAGATCGACGGTGTCTTTCTCTCCAACGGGCCGGGAGATCCGCTGATCCTGACCGAGGAGGTCGCCAAAATCGAGAAGCTGATCGCGGCCAAAGTGCCGATGTTTGCGATCTGTCTGGGGCACCAGCTCCTCTCGATCGCCCACGGGCACAGGACCTACAAGCTCAAATTCGGGCAGCATGGCGGCAACCATCCCGTCGCCAACAGCGCCACCGGCAGAGTGGAGATCACGGCGCAGAATCACAACTACAATGTCCCCGATTCGATCTGCGATATCGCGAAGGTGACGCATATCAATCTCTTCGACAAGACGATCGAAGGGGTACGCTACAACGACGAGCCGATCTTCTCGGTGCAGCACCATCCCGAAGCGAGTCCGGGACCGCACGACAGCAAGTACATCTTCGAACAGTTCGCACAGATGCTTTGATCAGGGTGTCGGGACTACGGCTTCTTTTTGAGGGTCAGTAGTGTCGATCCCAGCATCGAGAGCATGACATACCCGGCGAAGAAGTAGAGTCCGACTTCGACTTTGAGAGAGGTGTGGATATCCTGTCTGGTAGAGAAGAGTACGACCAGCAGCGCCACGATAAAGACATCCGCCATAGACCACTTTCCTATCTTTTCGATCCATACGACACTTCGTTTTGCGATACCGCTCTCTTTGAAAAATCCGTATCCGATCAGTATCAGTGCCTTCAGCAGCGGTATCATGACGCTGAAGAGCAGTACCAGCAGCGCGATCAGATAGTTGTGTTGCGTAAAAAGTTTGGTGATGGTGGTGTAGATGCTTTTGCTCTCGTAGGAGAGGGTCACTTCGCCGATGATCGGAAATGTCTTGTAGACCGTCATGATAACGAGCGGTGCGAAGAGCGCGGTCGCGAGGCTGATCAGTGCCGCCGTGCCGGTGAAGAGGATCAACAGCTCGAAATCGATCAGATAGAAGAGCAGGAGAAAGATCGCCGTCGCCGCATAAAAGTAGTAGAGGTAGAGGATACTGTTGCGGTGTGCATGCGTCGCCTCGCGCTCCATCGCTTCGATATCGCTTTTGTGCTGTGAATAGTTGTCGTAGAGCCCTGCCGAGAGCGATTCGAGCACTCTGTCGATATTACGCTGTATCGATGCGGAGGTGTCCCGCATGCCGGAGATCTGCTGTGTGATCCGGACGGCGTGCCGCTCCTGGGTATAGGCATGAAATCCGAGGTAGAGCAATAACAGCGTGATGAGTGCAAAGAGGAGATATCTGGCGTAAGCATGCAAAAGCGAGCCTTTGGGAGTGTGTCCGGCCGGGGCGATACCCGGACGGAGTCTGGAGAAGTTTTCTATCTTTTTGAGAACTGCGGGCTTCTTCTCGCTTTTTTCTTTCCGTATTTCTTTCTCTCGACGACTCTGGAGTCTCTCGTGAGCATGCCCTGAGGCTTGAGAATTGCGCGGAACTCCGCATCGTAGAGTACGAGTGCTTTGGAGATACCGTGTCTGACGGCATCCGCCTGTGCAGATACGCCGCCGCCCTGCGTAGAAGCGATGATATCTACCGATTGCTCCTGCTTGGTCAGGTTCAGCGGCTGCATGACTCTCTTTTTGAGCAGGTCGAGCCCGCCGAGCCACTCATCGAGGCTCTGACCGTTGATAGCCATCTTCCCGGAACCGGGCTTGAGCCAGACTTTCGCGATCGCAGTTTTTCTTTTTCCAGTTGCATAGACTTTAGACATTATTTTGTACCTTTAGATTTACTTACTTGTGCTGTGTGAGGGTGTTCACTGCCTGCATAGACTTTGAGTTTTTTGAGCATCTCTTTGCCGAGATTGGTTTTGGGGAGCATACCTCTGGTGCCGAGTTTGAAGAGCTTGGCAGGGTTGTTTTCGAGGAGTTCGCCGAATTTGTCACTCTTGACACCGCCGAAATAGCCTGTGTGTCTGTGATACATCTTGGTATCCATTTTGGTACCGCTGACCTCTACTTTGTCGGCGTTGATGACGACGACATAGTCACCGCAGTCGACATTGGGCGTATAGTATGGCTTATGTTTGCCGCGCAGCAGGGTCGCTATTTCGGTGAGAAGACGACCGAATTTTTTACCGCTCGCGTCGATAACAATCCAATCTCTTTCCACTTCGTTGGCTTTTATCATTTTTGTTGTTTTCACAATCATACCTTCTTGATTTTTTATGAGAGGGGAGTGTAATATATTAAAGCTTATAAAACACTGAAATTAAGTAAAATATAAGCAATATCGCACTTTTTAGTTGCGAGGCACCAGCAGCCGCTCCTCTATCAGTGCATCGACGATCGCTTTGAAGGTCGGCACCGCACTCTGAGACGCAAAGTAGCGTTTGCGCGCCGGGTCCGGTTCGATGACGGTGACACCGATCGTATAGCGGTGTGTGGCGTCGTCGGCGAATCCGAAAAAGGAGCTGTTGTAGAGATTGGCGTACTCGCCGCGTACCGCGATCTGCGCCGTACCGGTCTTGCCGCCGACTTCGATGCCGGGTGTGATCGCGCTTTTGCCCGTACCTTCGTTGACGGTCTTGATGAGGATGCGGTGCATCGTCGCCGCGACATCTTTGTCGAGCACCCTTTTGGCCCGTTTGCGGTAGATCTTTCGGATCGGCATCGTGTGCGGATTGAAAAACGCCCCGATCGTGGGGCGCAGGATGATACCGCCGTTGTTGAAAGCGTTGTAGGCTTTGAGCAGCTGAAAGAAGTTGACCCGCATGCCGTAACCGTAGGAGGCGGTCGCTTTGAAGACGCTGTTTTTGAGCTGGTGGATATTGGGGATGGAGCCGCTGAGTTCGTCGCTCAGATCGATGCCGCTGGGGCGGGAGAAGCCGAACTCCCGCAACCCTTTGAAGAAGGTGATCGTATCGAGCAGGGTGGAGAGCTTGGCCATACCGATGTTACTGGAGTGGACGATGATGTTTTCGCTGCTCAGATAGTCGTATTTGTGTTCGTCGGTGATGATTCTGGTGCCGAGACGGTAGCGTCCGTTTTCGACATTGACGATATCATGCGGATGCACTTTGCCATCCTGCAGCAGCAGCGAATAGGTGATTGCCTTCATGACCGATCCGGGCTCGAACATATACCGCACGGCCGAGATGTTGGTCCTGGGTACATCGGCGGAGGTGATGTGGCCCGGATCGTACCGGCGCGAGCTGGCGACGGCGAGGATATTGCCCGTTTGACTCTCCATGACCGCAGCGATGATCTCTTTGGCGCCGAGACGCTCCCGGTAGTCGTCGAGAATCTGTTCGACCTGCTTCTGCAGCTTCAGATCGATGCTGGTGATGATATCGTATCCGTCGATGCGTGTTTTGACTTCGCTGTTCTGGTCGAAGATGATATTGCCATGCAGATCCCTGCGCCCCTCGATGCGCGTGCTCTGGATCCCCTCGAGCTGTTCGTTGTAGTACTTTTCGAGACCGTATTTGCCCCAGACGCTCTGGTAGTTGTGGTCGAGCTCCCTGCGGATAAATCCGATGTAGGGAGAGAAGGTATCCTTGAGCGGATAGATGCGGTATTCGCCGGTCTCGTAGATACTGAGCCCGTGGTCGAGGACTCTGCCCCGCTCATCGATATATTTGCGAAAGACACCGTATCGGATCAGCGTGCTTCGCAGCTGTTTGAGATAGCGTGCCGATCGCGAGTCGAGCTGGGTGGAGATATTGACGAATCCGAAGTTGGACTGGAGCTTCTCCTTGATTGCGTATGGGTCGAGTTTGCTGTAGATGGAGAAGAGTTTGACGAAGAGGTCGAATTTGTCGGGGTCGATACAGCGGGTGTCGATCTGCGCGGTGTAGAGCTTTTTGCTGGTGGCGATCGTGTATCGGTTTTTGCTCAGAATCTCACCGCGGATCGATCGGTCCTGTTCGGTCATGCGCAGTCTCGGGTTTTCGCCGCCTTTGGAGACGATTTTGAAGAGTATGCCTGTCAAAATCATAAAGAGAAAAAGGAGAATAAAAAAGATGATGGCGATTTTGACTTTTCGGTTTTCGGTTTGATTCATAGATCAATTATAATGAATCAATGGTTAAGGGGACGAAAACCATTTGCCTCTTTATGCAAATGGTTTCATGCAGGGGTGTATCAGATTTGCGTACGCAGAATCTCTTTGTAGGCGCTGAGCGCTTTGTTTCGGATTTCGAGCATCATCTTCATGCTGATCTCCGCTTTGTCTATGGCGATAGCCGCCTGATGGAGATCTTTGACCTGACCGGTAGCGATATCGCGCAGCGCTTCGTCGCCTTTGATCTGCATGTCGTTGACTTCGCCGAGCGAGGCTTTGAGAATACTCAGAAAATCGCCTCCTCCGGACTTTTCGGCTCTCTTATCGCTGACACCGGCGATGGAGAGGGGTGAAATCGATTCTATTGCTTGTGCCATTCATCTATCCTTTCAACAGATCGATGGAACTCTGTGCCATCGTTTTGGTGCTTTGGTATGCCGCTACATTGGCCTGATAGGCTCTGGTCGCTTCTATAAGATCGGCCATTTCGATGACGGGATTAACATTCGGCAGTGCGACATAGCCGTTTTCGTCCGCATCGGGATTGGTTGGGTCGAATCGTAATTTAAAGGGCGAGTCGTCCCGGATCACTTTGTCGACGCGTACGCTCATCAGCGGCGGTTTGGCGAAGGGCTCCGCCGCCGGATCGTCGATGGGGTTTTCATCCTCGAGATAGCCGTTTTGTCGCATCTGCCGTGACAGCAGATCGGAAAAATCGACCGCTTTGAAGATCACTTCGCGCCTGCGGTAGGGGCCGCCCTCGTCGGTGCGGGTGGTGTTGGCGTTGGCGATGTTGGAGCTGATCAGATTGATCCGGAACCGCTGCGCCGAAAGGCCGTATCCGCTGATATCGAAACCGTTTAAAAATGACATCTTCTTTTACCTTCTACTATTGAATTTTTCCGGATGCATCGATGACGCTTTTGAAGATCATCGCCTCTTTTTTGAGGGCATTGGTCAATGCTTCGAACATGACCGCATTTTTGCTCATCTCCGTCGACTCGACATCGATATCGACGCTGTTTCCGTCGTTTCTGGTCGGGTGCGTTCCGCGGAAAAAGAGCTGCGCTTCCCGTGACACCTGCTCCGCGAGGGGCTCCAGATGCTGCGGATCGGTCCTTGCCATGGCGAGTCTGGGCTCTTTCTGGCGGAGGGTATGCGCCTCTTTGGCCAGAATATCCTCAAACCGGATATCCCTCGCACGATAAAAGGGGGTATCGACATTGGCGATATTGCCCGAAATGATCTTCTGGCGCATCGATCGGTAGTCGAGCGCTTCGACCGCCAGCGGCATCGATTTCGTGATCGTCAATCCCATCCGTACTCCTTTGCTTGTCATGAGTGTACGATATTCAGCAAAAAATATACCAAATATAATAATTGTATTTTACTTCAATTAATTTAAATATTTTAAATAATTGTAGCATAAATTTCGCATTAATCAAAGTTTTTGTAGAATCGATCCGTTGAACCCTCTGAATAATCTATTCCATCTCAAACGCTTTCACGGCGGCTGCCGGATAAAACAGATTATTCAGAGAGTTCCATTACATCTGCAAGGTTTGGCGATTGGCGACGGATAAGACGATCTTTTACATCACGGTCATACTGATCACGCTGGGGATCATCTTCTCCTTCTCCCTGACTACCTATGTCAGTATCGACAAATTCGGCAACGAATTCCACTTCTTCATCCGTCAGCTGATCACCGGCATCCTCTCGATCTTCATCATCTGGAGCATCTCTCAGCTCGATCCGGACAGGTGGTTTCTGCCGCTGGGCTTTACCCTCTTTTTCCTCTTTCTGATACTGATGACGCTGATGCCTTTCTTTCCGGCTACGATCGTGACCGAGATCGGCGGTGCCAAGCGCTGGATTCGTCTGGGACCGATCTCGCTCGCTCCGGTGGAGTTTTTCAAGGTGGGTTTCGTCGTCTTTCTGGCGTGGAGTTTTTCGCGCAAACTGGACGAGCGCAGCAAGACGCTCAAAGAGGAGTTTCTCGTATTCTGGCCCTATATTCTGGTGTTTGGCGTCGTGACCTACCTGATCGCCATCATGCAAAACGACATCGGGCAGGTGATCGTGCTGGCGCTGGTGCTCGTGGTGATGGGATCGATGGCGGGTACGAGTGCGCGCTTCTTCACGATCGCGATGATCGGCATGATCGCGCTGGTTTCGGTCGCCATCGCCGGATCGGAGCATCGGATACTCCGTGTCAAGACATGGTGGAGCAGTATCCAGAATATGGTGCTCTCCTTCCTGCCCGATTCTCTCGCCGACAAGCTGCGGGTATCGGAGATCTACGAACCCTATCAGGTTTCGCAGGCGCATGACGCGATCCAAAACGGAGGGCTTCTGGGCACGGGACTGGGCAACGGCACGCTCAAACTCGGCTTTCTCTCCGAAGTGCATACCGATTTCGTGCTGGCCGGTATCTCCGAGGAGCTGGGGCTGGTGGGACTGCTTGCGGTGATCGTCCTCTACTTCTTTCTGCTCTTTCGGATACTCAAGATCGCCAACCGCAGCGAAAACAGAGTCTATTCGCTCTTCGCGCTGGGCGTGGTGATCATTCTGGGCGCGACCTTCATCATCAACAGTTTCGGCGTGACGGGAATCACCCCGGTCAAGGGGCTGGCGGTGCCGTTTCTCAGCTACGGCGGCAGTTCGCTGCTGGCACATTCGATCGCGATCGGGATGGTACTGATGATCAGCAAAAAGGTGAAATATTGAGACAGATAGCGATTACGGGCGGCGGTACCGGCGGACATCTGAGTATCGCCAGAGCGATCAGAGAGGAGTTGAACCGGCGCGGGATCAGACCGATCTTTCTGGGATCGGCTACGGGGCAGGATCCGGCATGGTTCGCCGATGACGAAGGCTTCGCGCAGAAGTACTTTTTCGATATCCGCAGTGTCGTGGACAAAGGTGCGATGGGCAGACTCTCCAGCATGGCGAAGATCCTCAAAGCGGCATGGCAAAGCGGCAGGATATTCGGGGAGCAGGGGGTCGAGACGGTCCTGTCGGTCGGCGGTTATGCCGCGGCTCCGGGGACAATCGCCGCGATCGCCCGTCGCAGGCGGTTCTACATCTCGGAGCAAAACGCCGTGATGGGACGGCTCAATGCCCTCTTCGCCAAAAGCGCCGATGCGCTCTTCTCCCCCTATATCGAGAGCTCTCCCGTGCGCGACTATCCGGTCAGCGAGCGCTTCTTTCACAACGCCAGAGTGCGCCGCGAGATCGGGACGATCATCTTCATGGGCGGGTCGCAGGGGGCGCATGCGATCAACGAATTTGCCAGAAGCGTCGCCCCGATACTGCATGCGAAGGGTATCCGGATCATCCATCAGAGCGGGGAGCGGGACTTCGAGGATCTGGCGCGTTTCTACGCCGGGGCGGGAATCGATGCCGATCTCTTCCCCTTTCACAAAGAGATCCACCGCAAGATCGCCGAAGCCGATTTCGCCATCTGCCGTGCGGGTGCGAGTACGCTCTGGGAGCTGGCTGCATCGATGCTGCCGGCACTCTATGTGCCCTATCCCTACGCAGCCGGAGACCACCAGTACTACAATGCCAGATATCTGGCCGACAGAGGGTTGTCGCTGGTCGTGCGGCAGGAGGCGCTGACCCCCGAGAGCCTCGATCTGATATTTCAGGCCGATCTGGTACGCATGAGTGAAGGGCTCAAGGGCACCGTTTCGCCGGATGCCGCTGCGAAGATCGTAGACTATATGGGATACTGACCGGTACGCTTCCCACCTCCGCAGAGCCGCCGTTTCGGTACTGTGCCCTTGCATGCTTAACGCATTTTTAAATATTTTCAGATAAAATATCCCCAATTTATATAGGAATGTTGAAATGGATATCAGAAAAGCGTTTTTGGATTACTTCGCCTCCAAAGGGCACAAAATCTACCCGAGTGCACCGCTGGTGCCCGATGACCCGACACTGCTCTTTACCAATGCCGGCATGGTGCCGTTCAAGTCGATCTTCACCGGAGAGGTACCCGCACCCAATCCGCCCAGAGCCGCAAGCTCGCAGACCTGTATCCGCGCAGGCGGCAAGCACAACGATCTGGAGAATGTCGGATACACCAACCGTCACCACACCTTTTTCGAGATGCTGGGCAACTTCTCTTTCGGAGACTACTTCAAAGAGGATGCGATCGCCTATGCCTGGGAGTTCGTGACCGAGGTGCTGAAGCTTCCGGTCGAGAAGCTCTGGGTCACGGTCCATGAGAGCGACGACGAAGCGGAAGAGATCTGGAAGCGCCACATCGCCGCGGACCGCATCATGCGCTTCGGAGACAAGGACAACTTCTGGCAGATGGGCGATACCGGGCCGTGCGGGCCATGCTCGGAGATCTTCTACGATCAGGGGGCGGAGCACTTCCACTCTCCCGAGGACAAGATGGGCGGCGAGGGGGATCGCTTTCTGGAGATCTGGAATCTGGTCTTCATGCAGTATGAGCGCGACAGCAGCGGCAAACTCTCCCCGCTGCCCAAACCCTCCATCGATACCGGTATGGGGCTCGAGCGTGTCACCGCGATCAAAGAGGGCAAGGTGAGCAACTACGACACCTCGCTCTTCATGCCGCTGATCGAAAAGGTCTCCGAGATCTGCGGCAAGCCCTATCGCTACGACGAGGGGGCGAGTTTTCGCGTCATCGCGGATCATATCCGCGCCGTGACCTTTCTGCTCGCGCAGGGGGTCAACTTCGACAAAGAGGGGCGGGGCTATGTATTGCGCCGTATCCTCAGACGCGCCGTGCGGCATGGCTATCTGCTCGGTATCAGAGAGCCGTTCATGTATCGTCTGGTCGACAGGCTCGGTGAGATCATGGGCGGGCAGTACCCCTATATCGTCGAAAAGGCGGAGACGATCAAGGAGCAGATCCGGATGGAGGAGGAGCGCTTCTTCAAGACGATCGCTTCGGGGCTGGAGCTCTTCGAGAAGGAGCTGGCCGTCACGAAGGGGATCTTCAGCGGAGAGGTGGCGTTCAAGCTCTACGATACCTACGGATTTCCGCTCGATCTGACACAGGATATGCTGCGGGAGAAGGGAATCGAGGTCGATGTCGGGGAGTTCGAGCGGCTCATGCAGGCGCAGCGTGCACGCGCCAAAGCGGCCTGGAAAGGAAGCGGCGACAGTGCCGTCGAGGGAGATTTCAAGGCGCTGCTGGAGTCTTTCGGGCCCAACCGCTTCGTCGGGTATGAGACGATCGAAACCGAGACCGAGGTTCTGGCGCTGCTGGACAGCGGTTTTCAGCGTGTCGGGAAGCTGTCGGCGGGCGAAGAGGGGTGGGTCTTTCTGCAAGAGACCCCGTTCTATGCAGAGAGCGGCGGACAGTGCGGCGACCGCGGTGTGCTGGCCGGTGTGGCGGAGGTGACGGATACGAAGAAGTTTTTCGATCTGAATCTCTCGAAGGTCATAGCGCATGCGGAGATCGCAGTCGGTGACCGCGTCGTCGCGAAGGTCGACGAGAGCCGTGCGGAGATCGCCAAACACCACTCGGCGACCCATATCCTCCACTCGGCACTCAAAACGATACTCGGAGCACATGTCAATCAGGCGGGAAGTCTGGTCGAAGCGGAGAGATTGCGATTCGACTTTTCGCATCCCAAAGCGCTGACGGCCGAAGAGGTCACCCGAATCGAAGATTTCGTCAATGAAGTGATCGCGCACGGCGCACCGGTAGAGACGCAGGTCATGCCGGTCGATGAAGCCAAAGCGAAGGGTGCGATGGCGCTTTTTGGCGAGAAGTACGGCGATGAGGTGCGGGTCGTCTCGATGGGAGATGTCAGCATGGAGCTCTGCGGCGGCACGCATGTCGGCAATGCGGCGGAGATCGGCCTCTTTTTCATCACCAAAGAGAGCGGCGTGAGTGCCGGCGTGCGACGGATCGAAGCGGTGGCGGGCAGGAGCGCTCTGGCACTCGCCAAGTCGTGGCGGAAAGATCTCGCGAAGATCTCCGAAGCGGTCAAAAACAGAGATCCGATGGCAGGGATCAAGCGCCTCAGAGATGAGGTCTCTGCGCTCAAAGATGAGATCAAATCGCTGCAGCAGAGCTCTAAAAAGGAGCTCTCGTTCGACAAGATCGGCGATACGGAGGTGGCCGTCGATATCGTCGAAGCGGGCGATATCAAGCAGATGATCGACGAGATCAAAAACCGCAAGCCCTCCGTGGCGGTGATGCTCTTTCAGAAGAAGGGCGACAAAGTGCTGCTGGCCGCCGGCGTCAAGGATGCTCCCGTCAAAGCGGGTGCCTGGATCAAAGCGATCGCACCGATGCTCGGCGGGGGCGGCGGCGGACGCGACGACTTCGCACAGGCGGGAGGCAAGGATGCCTCCAGACTCGCCGAAGCGGTGGAAGCTGCCAAAGCCTATGCCCAAGAGGCGCTGCAGGGGTGAGTTTGGATGCGTTTTATCTCCAGTATCATCCGCTGATTTTCGCCGTGCATATCTTCTCTGCGATTATCTGGATCGGCGGGATGATCGCTTTTTCGCTGACGGTCTATCCCTCGCTGGAGCAGATCCCCAACGAAAAGATGTTCGTGCGGACGGCACTGCGGACGCTGAATCGCTTTTTCAGGCTGCTGATACCGGTCTCGCTGCTTGGCGGGATCAGCGGCTTCATGCTGGCGATGGGGAAGGATTTCGCCCATCGCGATCCGGTCCTGAGCGTGGTGGTCACCTCCAAAGAGTTCATCTGGCTCTTCATGCTGCTGCTCTATCTCTACGCCTTCTATAAAATCAAAGAGGCCAGAAGCGCCTGTCTGGCCAGCAACAGCGAAGCGGCGAGAGACAATGTCAAACTGATCGCATGGTATCTCTTCGGCGTCAGCGTGCTGCTGGGATCGAGCGCGGTCTATTTCGGCTATCTGCTCAGGGGTGTATGAGATGGAAGCGCTCGGACGTCACATACTGGCGGAGTTTTACGACTGCGATACGACAGCGATCAACGATGTGCGCATCGTCGAAGAGACCCTGCTGCATGCGGCCGTGAAGGCGGGAGCGACGGTGATAGGGAGCTCGTTTCATCTTTTCGAGCCGCACGGTGTCAGCGGGGTGGTCGTCATCAGCGAGAGCCATCTGGCGATACACTCATGGCCGGAGTATGCCTATGCGGCGGTCGATATCTTTACATGTGGCGAAGATGTCGATCCGATGGTCGCATTCGAATATCTGAAGGTCCACTTCAGAACCAAAAATGCCACCTATCAGGTAGTACAGCGCGGGCAGCTGGGACTGCCGACGCTAAGCAGGAGGAGATGATGCTGGTACTCGGTTCGAACTCGGAGGTCAGGGCGGCGCTGCTGGAGAAATTTGGCATACCCTTTATCCAGAAGGGGTGCGATTTCGACGAGGAGCGGATCGTCGCGACGACACCCAAAAACTTCGTCTATCAGGCGGTGCTGGGCAAATATGAGGCATGCGAAAAGGAGCTGGGAAAAAATCTGCCTATTCTGGTGGCCGATACGGTGGTGACCGCCGGAGGCAAAATATTGCGCAAAGCAAAAGACAGGGAGGACGCCAGAGCGATACTGCTGCAGCAGAGCGGATCGCAGGTCTCGATCATCACATGTATGAAGTATGTCTCGCACAAACGCATGCTGCTCGATATCTCCGCGACCGACTACTACTTCAAGCCCTTCGATCCCGACGATCTGGAAGCCTATCTCGAGAGCGGGGAGTGGCAGGGCAAAGCGGGTGCATGCATGGTCGAGGGATTCTGTCGTCCCTATATCGAGAAGGTCTACGGACACGAGAGCACGGCGATGGGGCTCTGCGTAGAGAAGCTGCTGCCGTTTCTGGGATAGCGATGTACGAACAGGAGCTGCAGGCGATAGAGAGGGCGAACCGCTTCCGCAAGCGGGAGCTCTATGCCGAAGATCTGATCGATCTGGCATCCAACGACTATCTGGGGCTGGCGGAGCGCAGGGAGCTGCTCGATGCAGCCGTGAGGCGAACAGAGGCGTATCGCTACCACGCACCCCGCGCTTCGCAGCTGGTCAACGGCTACCATCCGATCCATGCCGAGTTCGAAGCGCTGCTGTGTCGCATCAACGGTTTCGAGAAGGGGATCGTCGTCGGGAGCGGGTTTCTGGCGAATCTCTCGCTGATCGAAGCACTGCCGCGCAAAAGAGATCTGCTCGTACTGGATGCATCCTATCATGCCAGCGGCGTCATGGCATCGCGGCTGGTGGATGCGAAGGTGCGCTTTTTCCGGCACAACGACCCCGAATCGCTGGATGCGATTCTCTCGCAGGAGCGTTACCGGCGTGCGATTGTCGCGGTGGAGGGGATCTACTCGATGGAGGGGGATCTGCTCGATCGTGCTATCTTCGATGTCGCCGACCGGCATGAAGCGCTGCTGATCGTCGATGAAGCGCACAGCAGCGGCGTGGTCGGGAAGCATCTCTCCGGTGTGTTCGAGCACTACGGCATCACGCCCGCGGCCAACCATATCAAGATGGGTACGCTCGGCAAGGCGATGGGCAGCTACGGCGCCTATATACTGGCGAGCGAAGAGATCATCGCCTTTTTGCAGAACAGGGCCAAAGCGATCATCTATGCGACGGCGCCTTCGGTGATCGATACGGCGCTGGCGACGGAGGCGCTGCACTATCTGCAGTCGCATGCCCCGACGCTGCGTGCCGCACTCGAAACACGCCGGGCACTGGCATCCGATTTCTGGGATAGAGCGGTCGCATCGCCGATCCTCAGACTCCCCGTCGCCGATTCGCAGGCAGCACTGCGCTACAGGCAATTTGCAAAAGCACAGGGCTACCTGATCGGAGCGATCCGTCCGCCGACGGTACCCTCCGCGATACTGCGTATCATCCTGCGTGCCAATGTGCCGATAGAACAGATCAGCGCTCTTTTTGAGCAGTTGAAGGAACAGGGTGTTTAAGGTCAAGCGACTCCGGATCGAGACGGCACGCAAGCCGCTGGTCGATATCGCTTTCGAGATCGACGAGAGCTTCGCGCTGGTGGGGCAGAGCGGCAGCGGCAAGAGCCTCACGCTCAAAGCGCTGCTGGGTATGCTGCCGCGTGAGTTGAAAAGCACGCTCGATATCGAGAGCGATTTTCCGCTCGAGAGAGGGAAGACGGTCGCGATCGTACCGCAGAACCCTTTCACCGCGCTCTCTCCGCTGACACGGATCGAAGATCAGTTTTTTCAGCCGATAGAAGTGGCCGAGCGTTTCATGCAGTATGTCGAACTTGATAAAAGCCTCCTTTTTCGCTATCCTTCTGAATTGAGCGGCGGACAGCTGCAGCGCGTGATCATCGCGATGGCACTCTCGGTCAATCCGAAACTGCTCCTGCTCGACGAGCCGACGACTGCACTCGATACGGCGACCAAAGAGAGTATCCTCGCATTGATCGCCGGATTGCGGGAACAGATGGGGTATCGGGTGCTCTTCGTGACGCATGATATCGAAGCGACGCGATCGCTATGCAAACGGATCGCGATTCTCAAAGAGGGCAGAATCGTCGAAACGGGGGATGTCGAAGCGGTGCTGCAAAACCCGCAGACGGAGTATGCGAAGATATTGATCGCATCCAATTTCAAACACAGAGGAAAACGCACTTGAAATTTTTAAAATATCTCTTCGGATTTGTCATGACACTGGGCGTGTTGGGATTGATCGCGGGGCTCTTCGCCTTCTGGCACTTCTCGGGCAAAATCAAACTCGATGCCGACAAGCTGATCCATTACCATCCCGAGATGACGACGCGTATCTACGACCGGAACGGTGAATTGATCGCCAATATCTTCAAGGACAAACACCGTCTCTACGCCCCTTTCGACGAGATTCCGCCGCGCATGATCGAAGCGCTGGTGGCGATCGAGGATACGGTCTTTTTCGAGCATAGCGGTGTCAACTACGAAGCGATCCTGCGGGCACTGCTGAAGGATATTAAATCGGGCAAACTCAAAGAGGGGGCCAGTACCCTGACGCAGCAGCTGGTCAAAAATACGCTGCTGACCTCCGAAAAGAAGCTGCAGAGAAAGATCAACGAAGCGATTCTGGCGCTGAAGCTGGAGCAGAAGCTGACCAAAGAGCAGATACTCGAGCGCTATCTCAACGAAATCTACTTCGGCCATCGCTACTACGGGGTCAAAACTGCGGCGCTGGGCTATTTCCGAAAGCCGCTGCATGATCTCAACCTCAAGGAGATCGCGATCCTCGTAGGATTGCCGCAGGCACCGAGCAAATATGACCCGACCCGCCACTACGATGTCTCGATGAGCCGTGCCAATACGGTGCTGGCGCGCATGCGTGCGCTGGGCTGGATCACGGAGGCGGAGCTGCAGAAGTATCAGGCCCTGCGGCCGAAGGTCTACAACGACTCCCTGACGCAGAATCGGCTCCCCTATGTGACCGATGTGGTGCTCAAGAGATTGCAGAAGGCGTATCCCGATATCCGCACCGGCGGATACAAGATCTACACGACGATCGACAGCGGATTGCAGAGTCTCGCCAAAGAGGCGCTGCGCTACGGATATGAGGGGATCAAGAAACGGGGAGAGGGGAAAGATGTCGATTACAGCGATCTCAACGGAGCGATCGTGGTACTCGACAACCACAGCGGAGAGGTGCTCTCACTCGTCGGAGGTATCGATTATCAGAAGAGTGCTTTCAACCGTGCGGTACAGAGCAAGCGCCAGCCCGGTTCGTCGTTCAAGCCCTTTATCTATCAGATCGCGCTCGATTCGGGCTACTCGCCGCTCAGCAAGCTGACCGATGTCTCCAGAACCTTCAAATATCAGGACAAGGATGAAGAGAAAGAGTGGCAGCCGAAGAATTACGAAAAGAATTTCGAGGGGTTGATCACGCTGCATGATGCGCTCGTACACTCCCGAAATCTGGCGACGATCAATCTGGTCAACGATCTGGGGCTCAATCTGGTGCACCGTAAAATCACGGAGATGGGCTTCCGGGATGTCCCCAACGACCTCTCGATCTCTCTGGGTACATTCGGGCTCTCTCCGCTGGAGATGAGCTCGTTTTATACGATCTTTTCCAATTACGGCACCAGACTGGAGCCGATTCTGATCAAGAGTGTCGTCGACTACAGAGGCAACGAGAAACTCTTCGAAGCCAAAGCGCACAAAGTCACTTCACCGGCGCAGGCTTTTCTGACGACGACGATACTCGAAGATGTGATCAAAAAGGGTACGGGACGACGCGCGCGGGTCAAGGGATTGGCGCTGGCGGGCAAGACGGGTACGACCAACGAATACAAAGATGCGTGGTTTTGCGGTTTTTCACCCGAGATCGAGGCGATCGTATGGTACGGCAAAGACAACAACAAGCCGATGTACAAAGAGACCGGCGGCAAAGCGGCGGCACCGGCTTTTGCCTATTTCTTCAGAAAGTATCTGGAATTGCATCCGGAGACGAAGGTGGCATTCGATATGCCTGAAGGGGTCAGAGCGGTACGCGGCAAACACGGGACCGACTACTTCACGAAGATATCACGCCCGCCCAAAGAGGCGGAGCGCACGCCGCAGGCGGGAGAAGGGGAGCTGCTCTTTTAGTAGCAGCCTGCCGTCGCGCACTCGGATGACGAGACGCCGTAGCCGCTGCCGTAACTATAGTCCGTATCGTTGTCGTTTCGAAAGAGTTTAGCGGTGTCGAAGTTGTAGACGAGACCGACTCTGGCGTAACCGTACTTTTTGGTGTATTTGTTTTTGGTGTACTTGTTGTAGAGGTAGGGGATGACACCGTTGAATTGGTGGAGCATGAGCTTCCCGCCGACGAAGATCAGCAGGTTTTTGTTGACGATGTAGGAGAGGGCGGAGTTGATGATGTGGTTGTCCTGTGTCTTCTTGACATCGGCGTCTCTGCCCCATATCGTCAGGTATTCGTAGTTGGCATCGAAGATGAAGCTGCCAAACTCCACCGTATAGTTGAATCCCAGAAAAAATGTCTTTTCGTTGCGGCCGAGGTCGACACTCTCGTACCCTTTGGCGTTGAGAATATTCTGGAGGGTTTTGTTGTCATGCGGTTCGATCGAGATTTCGGTATTGATTTTGGTATATTTCAATCCTGCATAGAGGTCGAAGATGTTGGTCTCGTAATGCATACCGGTCAGGAAGCGCAGATAGAGGGCGTTGTCCGAGAGATCGCCGATGCGCACGAAGGGTGATACCGCTTTGTTGGTCTTGGGATCGAGAAAGACGATGCTGCTGTTTTTGTATTTGATCTCCGGCCCGTCGATCGAGAGTCCGGGAATCGGATTGACTTTCTGAATCATGCTGTTGAGACGGTCTCGGTTTTTGATATCGAGATCGGCGGCACTGTTTCGGACATATCCGATATCGGCGGAGAAGGTTTCGAAGAAGTTCATCGGATTCTGATAGATGTTGACCTTCAGATAGAGTTCGTTTTTGTTGTTGTGGAGGATGCTGTCGATATAGTGCAGATTGAGACGCTCGTAGTTGTAGAAGAGCGAGTAGAACTCCGTCGCTCCGTAAGCGAGCGAGAGATCGAGACCCGTTGCATCACCGATCGTACCGAATTTCGCGGTACTCCCCAGCTCCTTTTGTTTGATATCGAAGATATCGATATCGTCATTGATGCGGTTGTAGCTGGCTCTGACGCCGATATGCCCCTTTTGCAGCGGGAAGGAGCGTATATCCGATGTCGTCAGTGCATGCTCCATCGCAGAGAGTGTGCTTGCGGTGAGCATGAACGCCAGTGTTGTGCTGATCCATTTTTTTGTTCGCATGGTCTACCTCTAATCGTTGATTGGTTTGTAGGATATCTCTTCGTGCCTGTCCTGTACTTCAGAACTATCGTCCGATTTCAGAAACTCTTTGAAAAAGACCCAGAAGATACCCAGAATGATCGATGTGATAAATGCGACGATGACGATCAGCGCTCTTTTGGGGCCTGCTTTGTCTTTGACATAGGGGACTTCCGGTTTGGTCAGCTGTTTGACCATGTAGAATTCACCCGCCTGGGAGAGGACCTTCTTTTTGACGAGTGCGGAGAGGAGTTCGTTGATATTGGCTTTGAGGTCGAGATTTTTGGCGCGCTGCAGCTCCTGCTCGTAGTAGCGTACCTGCTCGTCGATCTCCTTGAGGTCGAGTCGTTTGATATAGTCACTCATCTCTTTGAGATAGATATC
>CAYLLC010000003.1:0-1817 GCA_964384355.1 uncultured Sulfurospirillum sp.
GAAATTGCACCTGAGAGTGCGAAGAGCTGGACGATGTTCGCCGATATCAAGCTGAAAATGGGCAAGAAGAAGGATGCAATCAATGTGCTCCGGGCCTATCTGAAGACATACGATTCCGCAAAAGTCTCCAGAATGTTGAAAAAAATAGAGAGAAGTTAAAGTAGGTATAAGATGAAAGAGAGAAGAGCGCTGAGCGTAGTCGATTTTTTACACGAAAACAGAATCATTCCGCAGGAGACAGTCCGGGAGATCGAAGAGGAGCTCGAAGAGAGCGGTGACGATCTGGGGTCGATCCTGATCAGACGCGGTATCGTGACGCATGAGACCCTCAATATCCTGCTGATCGAGGCGTTTAAAAACGGTCTGATTCTGCTCGGAGATATCTATGACAACTTCACGATCGACCTCGACAAATTTCTGGAGGAGTTTGCCAAAAACACCAAATGTGAATTCGTCGATCTCTATTCGCAGGAGGTCAACTATACGCTCGGTGCGAAGGCAGGCTATCAGAAACTGAGCAAACTGGGGATTTTGCCCTACAAAGAGGATGATATCAATGTCTATGTAGCGGTCAAGGATCCGTTCGATATCTCTCTGCAGGAGCAGCTGCATAGAATATTTCGCAACAAACTGATCAAGATCGCGATTGCCAATCCGGAGCAGATCGACAAACATCTGCACAATATCGAAATCTCCGAGAGCGTCAAGGATCTGATCGCCGATATCCGACAGGAGTTTACCGCCAAGGCGCCCACCGATGTGGAGGAGAGCTCCGGTATCCTCAAGCTGATCGAACTGGTACTCAAGACTTCGATCATCAGCGGCGGCAGCGATATCCATATCGAACCGACCGAGACCAGCTGTATCGTGCGTGCGAGAATCGACGGCATGCTCAAAGAGATCTTCGTCTTCGACCGCGATATCTATCCGCCGCTCAGTTCGCGGATCAAACTGCTGGCCAATCTCGATATCGCGGAGAAGCGCAAGCCGCAGGATGGGCGCTTTTCGGCGACGGTGATGGAGAAGCATTACGATTTCCGTATCTCGACGCTGCCGATTATGACGGGAGAGTCGATCGTCCTGCGTATTCTCGACAAATCGAAGGTCATGATCAAACTCGAAGAGCTTGGCATGCATCCCGAAAACTACAAGAAGTTCAGAGAAGCGATGGGTGCACCCTACGGGATCATCTTCGTCACGGGGCCTACCGGATCGGGTAAGACGACGACGCTCTATGCCGGTATGAATGCGATCAAAGATGTCAAAAAGAAGATGATCACCGTCGAAGATCCGGTGGAGTATCAGATGAACCTGATCCAGCAGGTGCAGGTCAATCCCAAGTCGAATCTCACTTTCGCTACGGCGCTGCGCTCGATTCTGCGTCAGGATCCCGATATCATCATGATCGGTGAGGTCCGGGACAAGGAGACGCTAAAGATCGCGATCGAGGCTTCGTTGACGGGACACCTCGTCTTTTCGACGCTCCATACCAACGATGCGGTCAGCGCGATTACGAGGATCGTCGATATGGGCATCGAACCCTATCTTGTCAGCGGTGCACTGGTGGCGATTCAGGCGCAGCGTCTGATCCGCAAAGTCTGCCCGCACTGCAAGGTCAAGACGGAGATTCCCGCCGATACGCTGGAGAGCCTGAAACCGATGATACCGGAGCACTATCAGTTCTACAAAGCCAAAGGGTGCGACAAGTGCAACAACACCGGCTATGCGGGGCGGGAGATGATCTCGGAAGTTCTGGTGGTGGATGACAACATTCAGAGTATGATCGCCAGAGGCGCTTCCAAAGAGGATATCGCCAA
>CAYLLC010000003.1:1917-3383 GCA_964384355.1 uncultured Sulfurospirillum sp.
CAGGTCGGTGATGTGACGCTTGCGATGATCGAGCTGGGTGAAAATACCGGTAACATGGCCGAATCACTGACGAAGCTGGCCGAAGTGCTCGAAGAGATGATGGAGAATGCCAAAAAGCTCAAGTCTGCGATGCGCTATCCGATCACGGTCATTATCGCGATTGCCGTTGCGTTCACGATCCTGATGATGTATGTCGTCCCGAAATTCAAAGAGATCTTCGAGAAACTGGGAGCCGACCTTCCAATGCCGACCAAAATACTGCTCTTTTTGGAGCATGCGCTCAACACCTACGGTCTCTATATTCTGATGGCGATTATCGGGCTTGTGATGTACCACAAATTTCTCTACAAAACGAACGACGACTACAAACGCAAAGTGGATCGCTATATTCTGAAGGTCTATTTGATCGGAAATGTCATCTTCTTCGCTTCGATGAGTCGTTTCATGCTGATCTTCACGGAGCTGGTGCGTGCGGGTATTCCGATCGCCGAGGCGCTCGATACGGCGGTCATCACGATCGACAACGAAGAGATCAAAGATAAACTCGCTTCGGTCAAGGTAGCGGTGGAGCGGGGTGCGAACCTGACAGAAGCCTTCGAGGATACGGGACTCTTCGAAGGGATGCTGATCCAGATGATCAAAGCGGGTGAATCGGGCGGTGCACTCGACAAGATGCTGGAGAAGGTGAGTGAATACTACGCCAACCGCTTCAACGATATCATCGAAAACCTCTCCGCCTATATCGAGCCGATTCTGATCGGCTTCATCGCCGGAATGGTCCTCATGCTGGCACTGGGAATCTTCCTGCCGATGTGGGATATGGCTTCCGCTGTCAAGAACTGATCGATTTTCCGGAGCAGGTCTCCGGAAAATTGAATATATTTTTAATATATATAGTTAAAAATATAAATTTACAATTACTTCAAAATATACAAAATAACTTGAAATAGTTTAATTTATAGATATCTTAACCTCCTTTTGTAAATCTAAAAGTATATATTAAGCTCCAAATCAATATAATTTTACCTAAAATTGTCAGATTAATCATGTGTGTTGCATGGTCAGAGTCTGCTTTGCAAAAAAAGGAGAAGTTGTATGAAAGAGATACCGTTCTATCTACCCTCGATCGATCAAAACGAGAAGAATCTTATTCAGGAAGTGCTGTCGCTCAAAGGTGCCTCCAAAATCGAAGAGCTCGAAGATCTGATGTGCGAGTACATCGGATGCAAATATGCAGTCGCGACCTCGAGCTGGAGCGGGGCGATGCATCTGAGTATGTTCGCGCTCGAACTCAAACGCGGAGACAAGATCCTCTGCTCCGTCAATGCCCATCCTGCCGTGCCTGAAGCGGTGCGTCACTTCGACGCGGAGCCGATCTTCGTCGATGTCGAGAAGGATAGCTTCAATATGGATCCGGCGAAACTGCGCGAAGCGCTGGAGAAGCACTATCATAAAAAGCTCAAAGC
>CAYLLC010000003.1:3483-10812 GCA_964384355.1 uncultured Sulfurospirillum sp.
CGGCAATATCGGCTATGTCTACGATGTCGTCGATATCGGTATCGGCTATGAGACGAGTGAGCTCGACAGTGCGTTCTGTATCGCGCAGCTGCAGAAAGCGGATGAGCAGATCGCAAGACGCAAAGAGATCGCAGAGATCTACAACAGTGAGTTAAACGGTGTAGCACACATCTCTCTGCCGGTCGAGGTCCGGGATCATACCTACAGCCTCTACATCATCAAAATCGACAAGAACCGTGACGATTTCGCACGCGCACTGAAAGAGGCGGGGATCTATACCGGTCTGCACTTCGTACCGCTACATCTGTTGACCTACTACAAGCAGAAGTACTCCCTGCGTGTCAACGACTTCCCGACCGCACTCACCAACTATCAGCAGATTCTCTCACTGCCATGCTATACCGGGCTCAGTGATGACGATGTGCGCTATATCTGCGAACAGATCAAAAAAGTGGCGGCAAGCAGAGGGTGAGAGACAGACTCTACTTCTGGGTGGAGCGGTATCTCTTCTCCCCCGACACCTTCCAGCGGCTCCTCTCTTATCTCCTTTGGCCGCTCTCTCAGCTCTACTGCGGTTATGTCATCCTCAAACGAAAGCTCTCCAGACCCAAATCGTACGGAATTCCGGTCGTCAGTGTCGGCAATCTGATCGTAGGCGGCAGCGGCAAGACCCCTTTTACGATCGCGCTGGCCGGGGAGCTGCGTGATGTCGCGATCGTGCTGCGCGGATATGGCCGGGCCTCGAAGGGTTTGATCGTCGTCAGCCAAAACGGCGTCGTCATGTGCGATGTGGACCGCAGCGGAGACGAAGCGATGCTGCTGGCCAGATCACTGCCGCATGCGACGGTGATCGTCAGCGAAGATCGCGGGGCGGGTATCGTCAAAGCGAGAGAGATGGGGGCGGGCGTCATCATCCTCGACGACGGATTTTCCAAAGCGAAGATCGAAAAGTTCGACATACTCCTCAAGCCCTCCGTCGTTTTCAAAAACCGCTTCTGCCTGCCTGCCGGGCCTTTCAGAGAGCCCCCTTCATACTATAAAAAAGCGGATCTCGTCGCTGTCGAAAATGTCGACTTTACCCGCAAGGTACATATCGAAAACCCGACGGAGCGGATGGTGCTGGTGACTGCCATATCGAAGCCCCAGCGGCTCAACCGATTCGTGCCCGATTCGATAGAGCGGGTCTTCTTTCCGGACCATTATCGCTTCCAGGAGCGGGAGCTGGCGAAGATATTGCGGGAGTACAACGCCGACTCTATTCTGACGACAGAGAAAGATGCCGTCAAGATGGCGCATTTTCGCGTAGATCTCTCTATCCTGATGCTCGAGATCGAGCTCTCACCCCAAATCGTGGAGCGTGTAAAGAAATATATAGCAAATTACGGTAAAATCTCCTAAAAAATTGAGGATACCTCCCCGCATGCAAAAAAAACTCGACACCGTCAGGACACTGATCGACGCTTTTCCCTTTATCCGTATGTTTCGTGACCAGATCGTCGTGATCAAATATGGCGGAGCGGCCCAGACGGAGCCCGCACTCAAAGAGAAGTTCGCCCGGGATATCGCTTTTCTCTTTCTGCTCGGTCTCAAGCCCGTCATCGTCCACGGCGGCGGCAAAAAGATCAATCAGGTGCTCGACCAGCTCGGTATCGAGACTTCGTTCGAGAATGGGCAGCGGGTGACCAGCCGGGAGAATATGGAGGTGGTCGAGATGGTGCTCAGCGGATCGATCAACAAAGAGATCACCTCGCTCCTCAACCACCACGGTGCCAAAGCGATCGGTATCAGCGGCAAAGATGCCAACTTTCTCAAAGCCCATCCGAAAGATGCGGCGCGTTTCGGATATACCGGCAACATCACCGATATCGATCCGGGGATCGTGCTGGGGCTGATCGAAGAGAAGTTCATCCCCGTCATCGCGCCGATCGCCGCTTCCGAAGCGATCGGGGAGCCGGGCTACAATATCAATGCCGACCTCGCCGCCAGCAAGATCGCCGTCGCGATCGGCGCACGCAAAGTGCTCTTTCTGACCGATACGCTGGGGGTCCTGGACAAAGAGAAAACGCTCTTCTCCACGCTCACGGAAACGCAGGTGGAAGCGCTGAAAGCGGACGGTACGATACAGGGCGGCATGATACCCAAAGTCGATGCATGCCTCGAAGCGATCGAAGGCGGTGTCGAAAAGGCGCATATCATCGACGGCAGGATCGAACACTCGATACTGCTCGAACTCTTTACCAGTGAAGGTATCGGAACCGTGATCAAAAAGGAGAAGAAGTGAATTTTATAGAAACCAGAGGCAACGCCGGGGGATTCGCACCCTCCGTACCCTTTTCGCATGCGATCCAGAATCCCAGCGCCAGCTTCGGAGGGCTCTATGTCCCGGAGTCGCTGCCTGCGATCGACGAAGCCTTTTTAGAAGCCTATCGCGGCAGGCCCTATGCAGAGCTCGCCTATGCCGTTTTGCAGCGGTTCGAGATCGATATCGAAGAGAGCGTGCTTCGCGAAGCGCTCGATCTCTATAAAAAATTCGACGATCCCGTAGATACGACTCCCGTCGTCAGGATCGAAGCGGATCTCTTCGTCAACGAGCTCTGGCATGGACCGACCCGCGCCTTCAAAGATATGGCGCTGCAGCCATTTGGCTATATCCTCTCCGATCTGGCGAAAAAGATCGACCGAAAGTACCTGATTCTCGCAGCGACCAGCGGGGATACGGGGCCGGCGACACTCGAATCGTTCGCCGGAAAAGAGAATATCCAGGTGGCATGCCTCTATCCCGAGGGCGGTACGAGCGATGTGCAGCGCCTGCAGATGGTCACCGAAGATGCCCCCAACCTCAAAGTGATCGGCATCAAGGGCAATTTCGACGATGCCCAGAGTGCGCTGAAATCACTGCTCGCATCCGAAAATTTCAAATCGAAGCTGCAGGAGAACCATATCTCGCTCTCCGCGGCCAACTCCGTCAATTTCGGGCGTATCATCTTTCAGATCATCTACCATATCCGCGCCTATATCGCGCTGCTCGAGCAGGGTGAGATCGAGATGGGCGAGCCGATCTACATCACCGTGCCCAGCGGCAACTTCGGAAACGCGCTGGGTGCCTACTATGCCAAAAAGATGGGGCTGCCGGTAGAGAAGATTCTGATCACCTCCAATGCCAACAATGTCCTCGCGGAGCTGATCAACAAAGGAATCTACGATATCCGAAACAAATCGCTGATTCTGACCAATTCACCGGCGATGGATATTCTCAAATCTTCCAATGTCGAACGCGTGCTCTACGACAAATTCGGAGCAGAGCGTACCAGAGTGCTGATGGAGAGCCTGAACAACAACGACTTCTACGCCCTGACAGAAGCGGAGCTGGCGGCGCTGCAGGAGGATTTCGCGGCGGTCGACAGCGACGATGCGTACGGCATGGAGGTGATCCGCCGATACGCCGACAAAGGGTATGTGATGGATCCCCACACGGCGACATGCATCAAAGCCTACGAAACGCTCAAAACGCAACCGCTGAAGATGGTGATCTGCTCTACGGCGGAGTGGACGAAGTTCGCGCCGACGATGCTGATGGCGATCGAAGGCAGCAGTGAGAAGCGCAGCGATCTCGAAGCGCTCGAGACGATCTCCCGGCGTCTTGGCATCGAAATCACGCCGAGTGTCCGGGCGCTCTTCTCCAAAGAGATCGTCCATAATGATGTCGTCGAAAAAGATGCCATAGAGTCGAAAATTCTGCAATTTATCCAATCCTGACACAAAGAAATTCATGCCTCTCTCTACACTGAACGAGGAGCAGTATGCCGCGGCGACTGCTCCCTACGGAAACAATCTGATCATCGCTTCGGCCGGTACGGGCAAGACATCGACGATCGTCGCCAGAATCGGCTATCTCCTCTCCAAAGGGGTGGAGCCGCAGGATCTGCTGCTGCTGACCTTCACCAACAAAGCGAGTGCCGAGATGGTGGAGCGGGTAGGGCGCTACTTCGACGAAAAGGTCGCCAAAAAGATCCAGGCGGGGACCTTTCATGCGATCAGCTACAAGATTCTCAAAGCGAGCGGCAGAAAGATCGTCCTCAAACAGCCCAAAGAGTTGAAAATGGTGCTGCGCTCCATTCATGAGAAGCGCAACTTCTCCTACTTCGACGCCAAAGTGCAGCCATACTCCGCAGGGCACCTCTACGACATGCACTCACTCTATCAGAATATGGTCTGCGAAGAGGGATTCGGCGAGTGGATGGCGCGGCAGTCGCCCGAGCATGCCGTCTATGCAGAGGTGTATGAAGATATCTACGAAGAGTTCAAAGAGCTCAAGAAGCGTTTCGGATATGTCGACTTCAACGACCTGCTCATCGATTTCAAAACCTATCTCGACGAAGAGGGGGTGGCATTTCAGGAGATTCTCGTCGACGAATATCAGGATACCAACAGGCTGCAGGGATCGCTGATCGAAGGTTTTCGGCGGGAGTCGCTCTTCTGCGTGGGGGATTACGATCAGAGTATCTACGGATTCAACGGCGCCGATATCAATATCATCGGATCCTTCGCCGATCGCTTCGAAAATGCGCGCGTCTTTTCGCTCAACAAAAACTACCGGTCGTCGGGGCCGATCCTCTCGCTCGCCAACCGGGTCATCGAGAAGAACCCCCGCATCTACCCCAAGAAGCTGGAAGTGACCAGAACCGGGGATTTTCCCGCTCCCAAGCTGATGATTTTCGACGAGCTCTTCGCGCAGTACAGCGGTATCGCCGAGAAGATCAAAGCCTCACGCACGCCGCACGACCAGATCGCCGTGATCTTTCGCAACAACGCCAGCGCCGACGGTATCGAAGCGCATCTGCGGGAGCTGGGAATCCCCTCAAGACGCAAGGGCGGCACCAGCTTCTTCGATGCCAAAGAGGTCAAGGCGATGCTCGATATGTTCACGATCCTGATCAATCCGCGGGATCTGATGAGTTTCGTGCATATCTTCGAGTATGTCAAAGGGGTCGGCGGTGTCTTCGCCAAGGATATCTTCGATGCGCTCTACAAAGTGGGCGACGGCAATATTCTGGAGGGGATCATGAATCCCAAAGAGAAGAAGAACCCCTTCAAGCGCGGCGTCGTCAACCATCAGCTGGGGCTTTTCGACGAAATCATCGAAGAGGAGAGTGCCGCACGCTTCAAAAAGATGGGATTCGAAGAGAAGTTTCTCAAAAATCCGATCCTCAGACACGGCAAGATCAACAAAGATCTGGCAACCTTCCTGCATGCCTTCTATCTCTATGTCAATTCGACGATCTTTCTGGAGTCCCCTTCGCAGATCGTGCGAAACATCACCGGCTCGCAGCTGTTCGAGCTGATCAGCGACCGTCTGGCGACACGCCGTGCGACACTCAAAGACGGCACGGTCGACGAAGAGATGAAAAAAGAGGCGAAGATCAATATCCGCCGCAAAGCGCTGCTGCTGCAGGACCTGACCAAACCCTACAAAGACAAATACCGCTTCATCAATGCCCTCACGCTCGGCGGCGGCGAATTGACGGAGGGCGAGGGGGTCAATCTGCTCAGTATCCACGCCTCCAAAGGGCTGGAGTTCAAGGAGGTCTATATCGTCGATCTGATGGACGGCCGCTTCCCCAACCGAAAGCTTATGAGCAAAAACGGCGGCGATATCGAAGAGGAGCGGCGGCTCTTCTATGTCGCCGTCACGCGTGCCAAAGATATCCTCTACCTCTCCTATGCCAAATATGACCGCGTCAAAAAGATCGACTACATCCACTCCCCCTTCCTCGTCGAAGCGGGCATGGCCCGCGAAAGCGCCGAAGCGACGGCTTAGCTACTCCCGCTTCGCGCCTTTGGTGATCGGGGTGTCGCATGTCCTGATGCATGAGCGCCCTTTGTTGATATCCCCGATGACATAGACCCATGTGAAGGCCATAAATGCAAAGAGTCCGGTGATGATCGCACCGACGAGTATGATGTTTTTATATTTTCCACCCGGCATCTTCTCCTCCTGATAACGGTTTTCAAAATTGTAACATGCGAAGCGGGTAGTGTTTGTGTAGCGGAGCGGGGGATATGCGGGGCAAACAGTTCGAAGGAGATCACTCCCCTTCAAACATCTTCTTGATTCTTTCAGGCTGTTTTTTCCCTTCGATGATGAACCGCAGCGCGTTGAGGCGGATGAAGCCTTCGGCGTCTTTCTGGTTGTAGACTTCGTCCTCTTCGAAGGTGGAGTGCTCTTCGGAGTAGAGGGAGTTGGGCGAGCTTCTGCCTACGACGGTGACATTGCCTTTGTAGAGCTTGAGGCGCACTTCGCCGTTGACATTCTCCTGTGTCTTGTCGATGGCTGCCTGGAGCATCTGTCTCTCCGCCGACCACCAGTAGCCGTTGTAGATCAGCTTGGCGTAGCGGGGCATAAGCTCATCTTTGAGGTGGGCCTCTTCGCGGTCGAGGGTGATCGATTCGATGGCGCGGTGTGCTTTGAGCATGATAGTGCCGCCCGGTGTCTCGTAGCAGCCTCTCGCTTTCATGCCGACATAGCGGTTTTCGACGATATCGATCCGCCCGATGCCGTGCTTGTTGCCGTAGTCGTTGAGGGTTTTGAGGAGTGCAGCGGGTGAGAGTGCCTCGCCGTTGATAGCATACGGATCGCCGTTTTGGTAGCTGATGGTGATATATTCGGGTTGGTCGGGTGCTTTTTCGGGTGCGGTCGTCCAGAGCCACATATCCTCTTCGGGCTCCTGTGCGGGATCTTCGAGGATCTGTCCTTCATAGGAGATATGGAGCAAATTGGCGTCCATGGAGTAGGGGGAGGATTTCCCTTTTTTCTCGATTTTGATGCCGTGCTGCTCGGCATAGGCGAGGAGCTTTTCGCGGGAGTTGAGATCCCACTCTCTCCACGGTGCGATCACGGTGATATCGGGATCGAGCGCGAGGTACCCCAGCTCGAAACGCACCTGATCGTTGCCCTTGCCCGTGGCACCGTGGCTGACGGCATCGGCACCTGTTTTGTGTGCGATTTCGATCTGTTTTTTGGAGATGAGCGGGCGGGCGATGGAGGTGCCCAGCAGGTATTCGCCTTCGTAGATCGCATTGGCACGAAACATCGGAAAGACGAAATCTCTGACGAACTCTTCTCTGAGGTCAAGGATAAAGATATTTTCGGGTTTGATGCCCAGATCCAGTGCCTTTTGGCGTGCGGGTTCGACCTCTTCGCCCTGTCCCAGATCGGCGGTGAATGTCACCACTTCACAGTCGTACTCATCCTGGAGCCATTTGAGGATGATACTGGTATCCAATCCGCCGCTGTATGCGAGGACCGCTTTTTTGATATTTTTTTTCATA
>CAYLLC010000003.1:10912-24077 GCA_964384355.1 uncultured Sulfurospirillum sp.
TTTTATGGGAAATTATACATATTTTGACTAAAATGATCGGTAAATTCGCCAAAAAGGGTTCGCATGCGGGTCGATAAATTTATCAACAGTGTCAATATCACCAAAAGACGCACGATCGCGGAGGATATGTGCAAATCCAAAGTAGTCTCCGTCAACGGCACGGTCGCCAAACCTGCCAAAGATGTCAAAGTGGGCGACATCATCGAAATCGCCTATCTCGACAGGACGATACGCTACGAAGTACTGCAGATCCCCGTCACCAAATCGATCCCCAAAAGCAAAAAAGATGAATATGTGAAGGAGTTGTGATGTTTGAAGCGGCAAAAGCGAAGTTTGAGAGGCTCTTTCGTGGTGAGATGCCCGAAGCGGAGGCGAGAGCCTATCTGGTGGAGCTCTACGAGAGAGGGGAGAGCGCAGAGGAGATCGCGGCAGCGGTCGATGTCATGCGGGCGCACTCGATCAAACTGGAGATGGATGAAGCTTTGCGGGAGAAGCTGATCGATGTCGTCGGTACGGGCGGCGACAAGAGCGGGAGTTTCAATATCTCCTCCACCGTAGCGCTGCTGCTGGCTTCGATGGGATCCTATGTCGCCAAGCATGGCAACCGCGCCATCACCAGCAACTCCGGCTCCGCCGATATGCTCGAAGCGCTGGGGATCAATCTGGGCCTCTCCCCCGAGCAGCAGGTGAAGATGCTCGAAGAGACCGGATTTACCTTTATGTTCGCGATCCACCACCACCCCGCCATGAAATATATCATGCCGATACGCAAATCGCTCTCCCACCGGACGATATTCAATATCCTCGGACCGCTGACCAATCCTGCCGGTGCGCGCAAATATCTGATCGGTGTATTCAGCGATGCCTACCTCTCGCGAATCGTGGAGGCACTGAGTCTGCTCGATACCCAGAGTGCCGTAGCCGTCAGCAGCCGGGACGGTATGGATGAGATCAGCATCTGCGACATCACCTACGCGACAGAATTGAAAGCGGGCGAGCGGAGCGATTTCATCATCGATCCCGAAGCACTTGGCTTCTCTCTGGCACCCTCCGAAGCGATCAAAGGGGGCAATGCAGTCGAAAACGCCAGAATCACCTCCGAAATTTTCGAGGGCATGCAGGGACCCAAAAGGGATGTCGTACTGCTCAATGCCGCAATGGCGTTTAAGGTTGACGGCAAAGCGAGGGATCTGCAGGAGGGTATCGAGATGGCACGGGAAGCGATAGATTCGGGCCTCGCGAAAGCCCATCTGCAAAAGATTGTCAAAACTTCCAATTTATTGTAAATTATGATAAAATCAAAAGATGAAATTAATGATGTAGTTTCAGAAATTAAGAAATATCTGCCCGAAGGAGGTATCGTTTTGCTCCGGGGCGATCTGGCCAGCGGCAAGACGACGCTCGTCAAAGCCTTCGTACGATCGGAGGGAATCGCAGAGGAGGCGACATCGCCTACCTTCTCGATCATGCAGATCTACGGGGAGCGCATCTACCACTACGATATCTACAACGAAGGGGTAGAGAAGTTCCTCAGCAGCGGTCTGCTGGAGAATCTGGAAAAAGAGGGCTACCACTTCATCGAGTGGGCGGATGAGAGACTGCAGGAGATACTGGAGGTGTACGGGATGGCACACATCACCGTAGAGATACGCCCGCACGGGGCGCAGCGAGAGTACAGGATCAGTGGATGAGTCATACGTTAAGCGCGGAGCATTTGAGCAAGACAATCAAAAAACACCCCATCATCAAAGACTTCTCTCTTGACGTCCGAAGCGGCGAAGTGGTCGGGCTGCTGGGTCCCAACGGTGCAGGCAAGACGACGACCTTCTACATGATCTGCGGCCTGATCCCGCCGACGGCCGGGCATGTCTTTCTCGACGGCGAGGATGTCACCAGATCGCCGCTGCATGTACGGGCGAAGATGGGTGTGGGGTATCTGCCGCAGGAGACCAGTATCTTCAAGGAGCTGACCGTGGAGGAGAATCTCATGCTGGCAGCCGAAATCGCGACGCCCGATCCGCTCGAACAGGAGAGCCGGGTCGACAAGCTGCTGGAGATTTTCAACATCGGCCATATCCGAAACCGCCCCGGCCTCTCTCTGAGCGGCGGAGAGCGCCGCCGCTGCGAAATCGCACGCTCACTGGCGATAGAGCCCCACTTTCTGCTGCTCGATGAGCCTTTCGCAGGGGTCGATCCGATCGCCGTCAACGATATCCAGAGTATCATCCGGGATCTCAAAGAGCTGGGTATCGGGGTGCTGATCACCGATCACAATGTCCGCGAGACACTCTCGATCTGCGACCGTGCCTATGTGATCAAGAGCGGAGAGCTGCTCGCCTCGGGCGATGCCGCCCAGATCGCGGAGAATCCGCTGGTACGCAGACACTATCTGGGTGAGGATTTCAAGATATGAAGCTGAGACAGAGCGTACATACTAAACACAAACTCTCCCAGACGCTGCGTAACTGGCTGCCGATCCTGCAGTCGGATATCGCATCGCTCAAGGAGACGCTCGACGAGATGGCCAAGGAGAACCCCTTTGTCGAAGTGGTCTCCGGCAACGAAGTCACCTCCCGCTCCAGAGTGAAAAAGGAGCGTTACGAGTCGCGCAAAAACGCGGTGACCGACGAGATCGAAGCGATGGAGACCTCCAGAAAATCGCTTTACGATCTCCTCTTCGAGCAGATCGTGCCGCCGCTCTTTCTGAGTGCCAAATCGCAGAAGATCGCCTATGCGATCATCGACCATATCAATCCCAACGGCTACTTCGATGTCGATATCGCAGCCTTCGCGAAAGAGATCGGCGAATCGGTAGAGGATATCGAGCAGGTGCGCCGGAAGTTTCGCTATCTGGAGCCCAGAGGCGTGGGAGCGGTCGATCTGCATGAGTCGTTTCTCTTCCAGCTGCATGACTACGATCTGGAGGATGAGGTCAGCGCCACGGCGAGAATGATCATCGAAGATTTCGAAAATATCGAAAAGTACCAGAAGTATCCGAAATTCAACGATGCGATCCGGGTGATCAAAAAGTTTCAGAACCCGCCTGCGATCGAGTTCCAGAAGGAGCAGGTGCAGATCATCCCCGATATCTTCATCGAGGAGAAAAACGGGCAGCTGCAGGTGCGCCTCAACGACGCCTACTATCCCGGTATCGATATCGAGCTGGGCGGAATCGAGGAGAAGTTCGACTTCGTCAAAGAGAAGATTCGCGATGCCAAATCGATGATCGATGCACTGGAGCTGCGCAAAGCGACACTGACCAAGATCGCGCTGATGCTGGTGGAGTATCAGTACGACTTCTTTATGGGCGGCGCGATCAAGCCGATGAAACTCGACGATCTGGCCGTCGATCTGGGGCGGCACCACTCGACGATCTCGCGAGCCGTCGCCAACAAATATCTCTCATGCGAGCGGGGTATCTTCCCGATCAAGAGCTTTTTCACGACAGCGGTGGGTGAAGACGGTGAAACTTCCAACGCCGAAATCAAAGCCTTCATCAAAGAGGTGATCAAAAACGAAGACCGCAAAAAACCGCTCAGCGACAACAAGATCATGCAGAAGGTGGAGGAGCGGTTCGGGATCAAGCTGGGACGGCGCACCGTGACGAAGTATCGTATGCAGGCCAATATCGCCAGCTCTTCGGAGCGCAAGAGACTCTATCTGCTGGATGCCTGAAGGAGGAGCGCACTGTATAGGGCCACTCCCCTCGGGAAGCGGGGCGTGACGGCGGTCAGAGCGCGATGCCTTTGATCATGAAGTAGACCATCGCTGCAAGCAGCGCCGCTGCCGGCACGGTGATCACCCATGCCGCCACGATCTTTTTGACGGCGTCGCGCTTGACATATTTGATTTTCAGCGCACTTTTGAGCGCTTTTTTATCTTTCTTGATCTTCTCTTCGAGATCGTCGGTCACTTTGTAGATTTCGACGATGCGTTTGTACTCCTCTTTGCCCTTCTTCTCTTTGTTCTCCAGTGTTTCGAGCTCGTGGTGGAGGGCCTGGAGCGTCCGGCGCTCCTCTTCTATCTCTGCTTCTCTCTGTGCGATGATCGTCGCTTCGTCGGTCGTATCGAGCCACTCACGCAAAAATCCGACACCGAACACCCCGCCTACCGCGATATGGGTCGAGCTGACGGGCAGTCCCAGCTGGGAAGCGATGATGACGGTGATCGCAGCTGCGATCGCGATCGAAAATGCCCGCATCTGATCCAGCTCCGTGATCTCCGAACCGACGGTTCTGATCAGTTTGGGGCCGTAGAGCGCGAGGCCTACGGAGATACCGAGGCCTCCCACCGCCATCACCCAGAGGGGAATCCCCGCTTTGGCGGAGACACCGCCGCTGGTGACCGCATCGCTGATCGCCGCCAGCGGTCCGATCGCATTGGCGACATCGTTGGCGCCGTGGGCGAAGCTCAGCAGTGCTGCAGCGAAGATGAGGGGAATCGTAAAGAGTCTGTTGATGCTGCTGCGGTTGTTCTCCCCGATCGCCCCCTGTGCCGAGATGGTACGCTTGACCAGAAAGAATGTGACGACTGCGATGACGATTCCGGCGATCACAGCCGTCGTCAGTGTCGGTTTTTTGGTGACGGGAAGTATCGCGAAGAGGTGTTCGTTGACAAAGGCTACGATGGAGGGCCACACCTTTTTGAGCCCCTTGAGCATCAGATAGGTGACGAAAGCCCATGCCATGATCGCGACATAGAGCGGTACCCACCGCTGTGCCGCCGCGATCTTATCCTCACGGAATACGATCGTCTTTTTGATTGCATAGAGAAAACCCGCTGCGATCAGACCGCCCAGCAGCGGTGAGATGATCCAGGAGGCGACGATTTTGCCCATCGTGCCCCATGCGACGATCCCGAATCCCGCCGCCGCGATACCGGCACCCATCACGCCGCCGACGATCGAGTGTGTGGTGGAGACCGGTGCTTTGAAATAGGTAGCGAAGTTGAGCCAGAGTGCCGCTGCCAGCAGTGCTGCCATCATCGCCCAGATAAACATATCGGCATGCGTACCGAAAGCGCCGATATCGATGATCCCTTTTTTGATCGTCTTGACGACATCGCCTCCCGCGATCAATGCACCGCCCGCTTCGAAGATCGCGGCGATCGCAATCGCACCGCCCATCGTCAGCGCTTTGGAACCGACCGCCGGCCCGACATTGTTGGCGACATCGTTGGCCCCGATATTCATCGCCATATAGGCGCCAAAAAGTGCTGCAATCGCCAGGAAGGTATTGTTGGGTATATCACCGGCCGTCGAAAAACTGTAGAGCAGCACCGCTGCCATAAAGAGCAGCGCGATTCCGATCTTGATAAAATCGCCTGCACTCGCCTTGTACGCCTTCTTCTCAATCTTTTTGAAAGTCTGTATCTCCATCACCGCTCCTTGTTTGCATTCAGATATTTTATCGTCAATTCTCTTGATAGATACTGCCGTTACGGGGAACTATCTCCTGTTGTAAACAGCACATGCGATGCCGGTGCGGAGCGTGCAAATTTCTCCGGAGAAAAACTTTAAAAAAATATCTATTAATTTTACCTATATTTCGAAAAAATCACTTTTTGTAACAAAAAATTGACATTATAACCAAAAAATATATTCTACTTGACCATATTAAGATTCATTTTATAGTAATAAATTATGATGACCTTATCTTAAAAAAAGGAAGAATATGTTTACTTTAAGAAAGAAAGTTATCCTCTCTTCGGTTTTGGCTATGGCACTTTTGGGCGGATGCGGCAGTCAGCAGCATCCACGGCAGCAATCTGCAGAGCAGCTGCAGACTGCTGCGGTCACACCGGCTCAGTTGCCCGCTGCAGATCTCTCCAATCGCAATGCGTATACCGATGCCAGCAGCAGCGAAGATCTGAATCCCGATTTTATCGATCCGGATGCAATCAACAATGCAGTAAGCGATCATGGATGTAAAGTATATGAAGATGCGGAAGATGAGACAACAAATGGCTGGGAGATATACGATGCCGACCCGGCAACGGCACAGATCTCCAACATCATGATGGATGGTTCGCATGTCATCGCCCTGCAGGGGGATGGTATCAAAAACGGATTTACGCTTCGACGCGACAACGGTGATTTTTTCAACAATACCGATGCTACCGTCGCAAAGTGGAGAGGGAAGTTTTCGGATGATTTTATCATCTTCGTCTCCGTATTGCTGGACAACGGTGCGGTCAAATATCTCTCTTACAGCCCGCAAAGCCATCCTCAAATCAATGATGTTTTTCCTTTTATACTCTCTTCCAATGCAAGTGACGGAGCGTGGCACACTTTCACCCGTGATCTGCAGCAGGATATCAACCACTATCTGCCGGGGCGCAACATCACTTCCGTGCTCGATTTTCAGGTCCGGGGAAGCGGCTATATCGACGATATCGCGCTCGAGAAAGCGGATGGCTGTGACAGCGGCAATAGCAGCGACAACGGATCATCTTGCGACAATGGCAGCGGTTGCAACAACACATCGATCGATCTGCGTTACAAAGTTTCGCTCGATATCGACTATGCTTTGAAAATCGACGGTGCCAAAAATGCCGATATCAGCGGGCTTCCTGCCGATATACAGTCTCAGATCGCAGCGATTCTCGCAGCACTGCAGGGAGGCGGGGCAGCCGGCGGTACGGATGCCAATGCCTCGGCACTGCTCGATTCTGCCAAAGAGGTTCTGCAACTCGCACAGGAGCTGCTGACGCTTTCGAACAATCTGCCTTCCGACGCATCAAGCGAATATATTCAGGCGATGCTGCGCCTCTCCGACGATATCGGCAAGATGGCCGATCGTATCGGTGAGATGGCAGACCGTATTCTCGAGACAGAGGACAAGATCGTCGTCGTCGCACTGCGTATGCTCGATTCGATCGACAAAGCACAGGAAGCACTCCTGCAGGCGCAGCAGAATTTCAACAACATGCTGCAGATCATTATGGGTGGTGCCGGTGCGGCACAGGGGCAGCTGGCCGATCTGATGAGCCAGCTCCAGGCAGCGATCGCCGCCAACGATCCGGCCCAGATCGCCTCGATCATGCAGGCGATTCAGGCGATGCTCGGGACGGCGACACAACTCCCTTCACAGATACTCAACAGCGACATGATGACACAGATGATGGTCATGATGCAGCAGATGATGACACAGATGATGCAGGGAGGTTTCTCGGCGATGAATACCGGTATGGAGCAGTTCGGTGCGATGATGCAGCAGTTTATCACTGCGATGGCCGATCCCAATTCGGGTGTCAGCCCGGTGCGTATCGCCGAAGAGATGATGGGCACGATCGAACATATGATGGAGATGTCCAAAGAGCTGCTCGAGAAGTCGATGGAGACGGGACATACGCAGGAGGCACTGCAGGCAATGCAAGGCTTTTCCGAATTTTTGCAAAATATGGCAGATAGAGCATTGATTACGATGGATAAGATGATCACGATGGGGAGCATGGCGCAGGAAGTGGCATTTCGTATGCTCGATCTGATGAGCACCACCGAAGACAATCTGCTCAAAGCGCAGCAAAACTTCAACAATCTGATCCTCGGACTCGCCGGAGGCGGCAACGGCAACTGAATATCCTATCCCGCGCTTGATCGATTCTGTGCTATAATCTGGCCAAATTCGATCAAGAGAGCGGCATGACGATACCTCCTATCCTTCAGAAGATCTCCGACCGACTCGCCACGGAAGGTGCCGTCGCGGTACTGGTGGGCGGATGTGTCAGAGATCACTATCTGGGGCTCCCCGTCAAAGATTACGATGTCGAAGTCTACGGTCTGGAGAAGATCGAAGCGCTCGAAGCGATACTGGCGGAGTTTGGCAGGACCAAAGCGGTCGGAAAGAGCTTCGGTGTGCTCAAATTGATCCATGAGAGCGGGGAGTACGATTTCGCCTTTCCCCGCAAAGAGCGCAAGATCGCAAGCGGCCACAGAGGGTTCGCGGTGGAGACAGACGGCAGCCTCGATTTCCAAGAGGCGGCCAGACGGCGCGACTTTACGATCAATGCGATGGGGTATCTGATCGGGGAGCACCGTTTTCTCGATCCCTTCGGCGGCAGAGCGGATCTGGAGCGCAAAATCCTGCGCCATATCGATGCCGGGACCTTCGTCGAAGATCCGCTGCGCGTCTATCGCGGGGTGCAGTTCGCTGCGCGGTTCGCGCTGGAGATCGATCCCCGAACGGAGCAGCTCTGTCGCCGGATGGTGGCGCAGGGTATGCTCGAAGAGCTGCCCAAAGAGCGTATCTTCGAGGAGATAAAAAAGCTGCTGCTTCAGGCCTCCCGGCCTTCGATCGGCTTCGTTCTGATGCGGCGGATGGGAATCCTCGACGACTATCCCTGTCTCCTGACGCAGGGTGAGGATCGGTGGCGGCAGATGCTGGAGCGGCTCGACATGATGGCGCTTCTGCGGCCTGCCGATCGCAAAAAGGGGCTGACGCTGATGCTGGCGGCACTCTGTATGGGGTGTGCCGAAGCGTCGGTGAGAGCGATGCTCGCATGCTGGAGTGACGAGCGGAAGCTGATCGACGGGGTGGCGGCACTTACCGCGCATGCCGGTGAGATCGAAAGCATCGCACACGATCCGGCGCATGCCGATACGAGGCTGCGAAAACTGGCGCTCGACGCCGAGATCGCCGATCTGATCGAGGTGGCCAAAGCCGACTATCTGGCACGCCACCCTGATCGGCATCGGTTTGAAGCGGGGGAACGGGTCGCACAGCGTGCACGTAGCCTCGGTGTCCTTCATCATGCGTTGTCGCCGCTGATACAGGGGCGGGATCTGATCGCGCTCGGGATGGCGCCTTCACCGAAGTTTAAAGCAATTTTAGAGAGACTCTATCAGCTTCAGCTGGAGGGAGAGATCCGCTCCAGAGCGGAAGCACTCGCATATCTTGAGAGGGGAAGCCTATGAAAAAGAAGTTACCGTTATATCTGTTGATAGCCTTTATCGTCGCCAATATCGTCTATATGATTCTGGCACCGCTGATGATCATGGACAAGATCAAAAAAGATACCGCCGTGCATGTCAAAGCGCGCGCCCACCAGAAGGCGGCGTCGCACTAAAACTCGAATCCGCCGCCTTTGCCTTTGCTCATGCTCTGGTAGACCGCATTGACATAGGCTTTTCGGATTTCACATCCGATCACCTCTTTGCACTGCATGCAGCTCTTGAGTCTGTGGCTCTTCTGGCAATCCTCGAGGATTTCGGACTGTTCTGCCAGTCTCTTTTCGTAGAGATCGATCTCTTTCTGTTCTTTAATGGTTGGCATATGCGCTCCTTACTTTTTTTATCTCCTCTTTTGAGCCAAAAAAGCATGGCGTGGTGTCATGAATATGTTCGGGGACGAGATCGAGCAGTCTCTCTCTCCCGTCGATCGCTTCTCCGCCTGCGCGTTCGTAGACATAGGCGAAGGGAAATACCTCGAATGTCATCCGCAGCTTTCCTTTGGGCACATCCGTCGTGCCCGGATAGGAGAAGATACCGCCGCCCTTGAGCAGTATCTGGTGCAGATCGGGCACCATGCCGCCGCTGTATCTGAGGCGGTATCCCTCTTCGAAAAAGCTCTCAATCAGCGCTTTATGGTAGGGAGGCCAGTGTTTCTGCGTACCGCCGGGGGCGTTGAGCTTCCCCTTTTCGCCGAGTCGGATCTCCTCTACGAAGGCGAAGGTGTTGTCGGGATCGAGCCGGTACATCGTCACGCCGCTCGCATCGGCGGTGACCATCTCGACACGGGGGCCGTAGACGACATAGGCGGCCGCGACGAGACTCTTGCCGCTGTAATCATTCTCGTAGATTCCGAAAATCGAACCTACCGAGAGGTTGACATCCGCCAGACTCGATCCGTCGAGCGGATCGTATGCGATGAGGTATTTCCCCTCTGCATGCAGTTGCTGCGGATGCTCCTTCTCTTCGCTGGCGATCTCTCTGATCGTCGTGATCGGTGCAAAAATCTCTTCGATAATCTTGTCACACTGAATATCGAGTTTGAGTTGTGTGTCACCGGTGGCATTGCAGTGGTCAGAATAGCCTTTGTCTTCATGCTTGATCGCGTAGTCGATCTTGACTGCGGCTGTCTGAATAGCGTTGTAGATCTCTTGCATAGGACTCCTTAAACTTTTTTGGCATGGTTTTTCAGCCATACGATGATCCCGTCGATATCATTGAGATCCAATATATCGATATTTTCAGGAACAGGGTATAGTGTAATATCGACACTTTCGTCGATCGCTATTGCATTTGCGAAAGGAAAATAGCTTTCGTCGATCTCATTGCGGAAAATAGCGATACGCGGCAGCGGCAGCGTCTTGAGTCCCTCGACGAGCAGGAAATCAAAATCTTTGATCATTTCGATGATCTCTTCGATACTTTTACTTCTTTGGGAGAAGTAGGTGGTGCGGGTCGGTGAGACGACGACCGTCTCGGCACCGGTTTGGGAGAATTTGTAACTATCTTTGCCCTCGATGTCGAAAATCGCTTTGTCTTTGGGATCGTGTTTGACGATGGCGACCCGGTGGTCGCGCAGCAGCGCTCGGGCGATCTTTTCGATCAGGGTGGTCTTTCCGCTGTTGGAGGGGCCGGTAAATGCGATGGCCAGGCGTCTCATCAAGCTACCTTTTTTATGAAATTGTAACAGAATCTAAATTATATTAGTGTAAAATATTTCGCAACCCAGAGCGCGTATCCAAAGCTGCGGGAGATACTTCCTGTACTGTTGTGGCACCAATATCTTTAACAAAATGGAACTTTTATGAAATATATCTTTTTTTCACTTATAGCTTTTGCACTCTTCTGGAGCGGCTGCAGTGCCAGACACGGTCTCTTCGCTCCCGATGTCGTCGCCGAAAAAGCGCTGACGATGACCCGAAAAGGGGAGATCTACAACTCTCTCGAGATCAAGGCCTCGATGGTCGCGACCTACCTCAATCCGCTGCTGAAACGCTACAACGACCCGGACAAAGCCTACTTCCTGGTAAGTATCTTCATCGACAACGACTACAGCGAACCGGAGAAGCAGGGGCTCTTCAATCCCGATTACGAGATTCGCATGAACGGCTGGAGGCCATTGGATATCAGGCCGCTCGACAAGAACGACAATCTGATCAAGTTCGCACCGGTACAGAATATGTGGTCGCGCTACTATCTCGTCGTATTTCCAAAGCGCGGTGCAAAAAGGCTGAAAATCACGCTCAAAAGTCACAGATACGGCGCTTGTGCCGTAACATTTCCAGCTGACTGAGCAGGGTGACATCCCTGATTCCCAGCAGTTTCGCGTAGATGACATAGTTGGTCAGTACCCGTTTGCCGTAGCGGCGCGCCTGTGCATTGGGCAGCATCTCGATCGTCATGAAGGGCTCGTAGGGGCCGTCGGTGAAGCAGTCGGGGTTGCGGGCGATCCGGCGCCGCGTGTAGCCTACGCCCCCGTTGTAGGCGTAGGCGATCAGCAGCGGGTGAAAGAGATGCTTCTGCAGAAAATCGAGATGCAGATCGGCGAATCGATAGGCGATTGCGGGATCGAACATCTGCTCCAGCCTGAAATCTTCCATCCCCTCCTGCTTCGCGATCGCCTTGGCCAGAAAGGGCATGAACTGCATCATCCCCAGCGCATAGGAGTAGGAGACTTCGGTCGGGATGAAGCGGCTCTCCTGTCTCGCCAGTGCCAGCAGCAGCGCCTGTCGTTTGGGCGGCAGAGATGCGATATGCTCGGTATAGGGGAAGAGATAGTAGTGCCGATGCGATTTGTGCCGGTAGAGGAGCCGGACGACATGCGGCTGGGTATCTCTGCTGCTGAGGCGCAGGGCCGCCGCTTTTTTTTCGGCATAGTCGGCGAAACGCCTCTTTTTGAATTGCTGCTTGATCCTGATCCATGCGAAGGGATCGGTGATGTCAAACGGGGCTTTCGCTGCCGTCGGCTTGACCTCGGTGACGATATTTTCGGGCGCGATGCCCAGCTTTTCATGGGCGTAGAGGGTATAGAAGTTGAGTGCGCTGCTCTTTTGGAGCATGTCGGCGAGGATCTTTTTGTCGCGCAGCGTCAGGTATTGCCAGAAGCGCGCTTTGTCTTTCTGGAAGTCGAAGTAGGCCTTCTTTTCGGAGAGTCGGAAGTACCAGATGGCGATCTCTTTGCGGCCGAGCCGCAGCGCATTCAGCCCCAGCAGAAAATTGCTCTGGTCGCTCAGTGCACTGCTGTCGAATTTGAGGATTGATTGCTGCAGACGGGTGAGCTTCGGGTTTCGGACGATCTTTTCGATCGCCGTGTTGAAGGCGCTCCTGTGCGAGAGCGCTTCGAGCAGTGCCGGGGGGAGCGGGTGGTTGAGTACCGTTTCGCGGTAGCGTGAGCCGACGGTGTTGAAGAGTGCGAGGAAGCGATCCGCACCGCTGCGGCATGTGGTATTGAAATCTCTGGCGGCGATCAGACGGTAGCGTTGCGCATCCTCCGGATATTTCGGTGCGATCCGATCTGCGATGGCGCGCAGCTTCTCCGGCGGCAGTTTCGTCGCTTTGTAGGGGGTGAGGCCGACTTTGATGCAGTCGTCGTCTTTGCCGATATAGGCGAGCGGCGAGAGGTGCCGGCAGTAGCTGATGCGCGCGAAGGAGAAGTCGTCGACCCGCTTGGCGAATTTGTCGAAGAGCCTCCAGTTCATATTCTTGACCTCTCCGATGAAGGCTCTCGCCTCCGCTGCAGAGATGTTGTGGTCGAGCATGCGGCTGATGTAGAAATCTTTGGCGAGGCTTCTGGGCTGCCGGTGCAGATATGCGGGGGTGATGTCGGCATACAGCAGCAGGCCGGCAAAGAGCGGCAAGAGTCGTTTCAGCATTGCGCAGGGCCGGTGTCAGCCCACGCTTCTTGCGAGATTGAAGAGGACCCGGACCAGAAAGAGATCGAGAAACTGCAGCGCGAGTATGATGATGATCGGGCTCAGGTCGATGCCCCCGATGACGGTGGGGATGTAGCGTCGCACGAATGCGTAAGCCGGCTCGGTCAGTCGTCTGAGAATCTGTACGATCGGATTGCTCGGATCGGGATTGACCCAGCTCAGCAGGGCGGATATGATGATGACCCAGATATAGATGTTGATCACCATCGAGAGGATTTGGGCGATTGCCTGTATGAATGTAGCCAGTATCATGTGAATTTTTCTCCTGAATAGTTTCTGATATGGG
>CAYLLC010000003.1:24177-34618 GCA_964384355.1 uncultured Sulfurospirillum sp.
TGCATGCACTGCTTTTTATGCAAAAATTTTATCCACTTTTGCCTTTATTGCTTGTAAGGCATGCGCATGCCGTGCTCTCTCTGTTGCAAGTTGACCGGCGTAACCGTACGACAAGAGGTGTTATCGGCCGGAAAATTTCAGGACGGACTGGAAAATCGTGAAGGCGAAGCTGTCGTTTCGAATCTGTGCGGCGAGGCTCCTGAGACGGTAGCTGTGGGCCAGTGCGACCGCTTTGCCCGCATCGAGACGGCCATATCCGGCATAGTCGTTCCGGCCGTCGGCATCGTAGGGGATATCGCCGATCTTTCTGGCAGTCGCCTTCATGATGTCGAGCACTTCGTCACGGGTGAGGGCGGGGTTTTCCGAGAGGATCAGCGCCCCGACACCTGCGGCGATCGGTGCGGCGGCGGAGGTACCGACGAAGTTCCAGTTGTAGTCCCAGTCGGTATACCCCTTCGCACCCGTCGCGTCGGTCGTGATCAGCTCGCCGCCGAAATTGCCGCCGGGTGCGAGGAAGTCGATGCTGCTGCCGTGGTTGGAGTAGGGGGCGATCTCGTCGTCTTCGGTCGATGCGCCTATCGAGATGACCCAGGGAGATTCCGATTCGTCGTCGATTCCGGGATCATCGAGATTTTTTTCGTCGTTTCCGGCTGCGAAAAAGATCAATATCCCTTTGCCGCCGCGCCCCCGGGTCGCAAGCTCTCTGAAGATTTCGTTGTAGGCGTCGAGGTTGGCGTAGGATCCCCAGCTGTTGGAGATGACGGAGACATTGGCCTCCATCAGATCGTAGAAGGCTTTGATATCCTGCGCGACATCGCTGTCGCTGTAGCGGACGGCGTAGAGTTTCGCCGCGGGGGCGACACCGACGATACCGGTGCCGTTTTCGGCGGCGCAGAGCAGACCCGCGCATGCGGTGCCGTGCCAGTTGTTTCGCTCGCTGCCGGGGTAGTTGGAGTTGGGGTCGTTGTAGTTGGCGAAGCCGATGACATTGGCTTTGAGATCTTTGTGATCTATATCGATTCCCTCGTCGAGAATCGCCGTGACGACTCCCTCGCCTTTGGTATAGCGCCATGCCGCTTCGACATCGATATCGGCCCCTTCGTGGTCTCTGTTTTTGAGATGCCACTGGTTTTTATAGTAGTCGTCCGCCACCCGTCTCTGTTTGTGCAGCAGGAAATCGGGATGCGCGAACCGCACGCCCGTCTCGGCTGCGATACGGTTGGCGGTATCGAGGGTACGGGTCGCGTCGTCGATGCGGTAGAGGCGCATGCGCGTACTCAGCCGCTGCAGAAAGTGCAGGCGGTACCTCTTCTCAAGGCCGGCGCGCACTCTGGGGTCGGAAAAGGAGACGATGATCTTGTCGGTGACGCCGTATCGGATGCCGCTGCGGTCCTGATAGTAGCGAATACCACGGGTCGTGTCGGAGAGTCCCCGCATCTGTTTGACCGGATAGAGTGTGACCGCTTTGCCGCGGTTGATGAAGTGATCTCCCAGCAGAGGCCATGCGAAGAGGAGTGCGAAGAGCAAAAAGCGTATGGAGATCAAACGATACCTTCCTAAATCTAAAGTGTGGTCACAGAGAGCACAAAACGATAGTGATATTATACTCTATATTCTGTCGTTATGGCAGAGGCTGAAGCACAAAAAAGGCCAAACCGCCGTCACTTTTCGAACGCTCGCCGGATAAAAGATTTGGAATTAAATTATTTGAATTTTTCATATCATACATGCGACTATTTCAACGAAAAAAATGGGAATATTGGTAACGCACCCTCCGCAGGGGCGCTTTCCTGCATGCCGTGATAAAGATAAAGCCCCTGATGACGATATATAGAAAAGTTTATTTCGTCAATATCGGGCGCTGTGTCCGCTGTCGGCGCATATGAAGGATCATCGTTATGGTATGGAAGAAGATGCATGACATCAGGATAGAGCGTAAAATCGCCATTATGTTTCTGGGGATCGCTGCCGCGGGAGTGCTCCTTTCGGCCGCGATTATGGGCTATTTCCTGAACAAGACCAAAAACAACACCTATGACGAGATCGCGCATGGGCTCAAAATGATCATGCAGGAGAAGCATGAAGGGCTGGAGACGGTGGCGCTGACCAACATGCTCTCGATCGCGGCCAATCGGGAGCTGGCCGATGCGCTCAAAAACGGGGATCGTGCCAAAGCGATCGAAATTCTGGCGAAGATCGAGAAAAATCTGGAAAAGAACAGCAAATTTCACACCTTCAAAGTCCATCTGCATACCAGAGAGGGACATGCTTTTCTGCGCAGCTGGAAACCGGACAAGTACGGCGACGATCTGACCACATTCCGCAATACGATCCCCTATATCGTCAAAAACCACAAACCCTTCGTCACGACGGAAGTGGGCAAAACCGGTATGACGATCCGCGGTATCGTTCCGATGTTCGATGAAAACCGGATGTATGTCGGTTCCGGAGAGTTCATCCTCAGCTTCGATTCATTTGTCGACTGGATGAAAGCGCACGAAAATGCGGACCTGCTGGTACTGCTGGACAAGCGGTATCAGATCAGGGCCAAACCGGACGATATCGCCGTGGGCAACTATATCCTCTCGCTCAAACAGTACAATCCCCGTTTTCTCGACGCACTCCGCTCGCATGATCTTGAGCGTGTGGTCTCCGGGCCGCTCTTCAGCGATGCCGACTATCTCTACACGGTGGTTCCGATCAAAGATTTCGCGGGGAAGCGGATCGGCTACTATCTGATCGGCAAAGAGATGAAACTGGTCAATGCCGTCGTGGAGAACGCCTACATGATGATCTACACCTCCCTCGCGATCATCGTGATGCTGCTGCTCCTGACGACGGCGGTCTCGATCTATGTGATCCGCAAGCTGGTCTTCAGGCCGCTGCACGATTTTCAGGAGGGGCTCTTCAGCTTCTTCGCCTATCTGCATGACAAATCCCGCCACATCACGCCGATACGGGTCAATTACCATGACGAGATCGGTGAGATGGCGAAAGCGGTCAACCGGCAGATCGAAAATCTGCAGGAGACGATCGCGCAGGAGGAGAAGATCCTGCAGGAGACGACGGATGTGATCGAGCAGGTGGGAGGCGGCGATCTGACCCTCCGCATCCAAAGCGAGACGACAAGCCCGATGCTTGAGCGCATGATCGTACTGCTCAACGGCCTCTTCGAAAATCTCGAAACCAACATCGGCAAAGATATCAACAAGATCGTCGGCACACTCGAAGCCTATTCGCACTGCGACTATACCCAGGCCATTCCCGATGCGACGGGCAGGGTGGAGAAGACGATCAACCGCATGCAGGAGGTGATCACGCAGATGCTGATACTCAATCTGCGCAGCAGCGAAAAGCTGGAGTCGAGTGCGACGGTCCTCTCCGGCAATGTCGTCGTCCTCAACCGCAGTGTCGCGGAGCAGTTCGAATCGATCGAAGCGGCGTTCGCGCTCATGACGCAGATCAACCGCAGTATGGAGCAGAGTATGCAAAAACTCGAAGATATCGGCAGCCGTATCGAGCAGCTGACCCGATCGGCACAGGAGGGAGAGAGCCTCTCCAACCGTACGGGCAGTTCGATGGCGTCGATCGATACCCAGGTCGAAGAGATTCTGCATGCGATCACGATCATCGACGAGATCTCTTTTCAGACCAATATCCTCTCGCTCAATGCCGCCGTCGAAGCGGCGACCGCGGGCGAAGCGGGCAAAGGCTTCGCCGTCGTGGCGCAGGAGGTGCGCAATCTCGCCGCCAAGAGTGCCGATGCCGCGCGCAGTATCAAAGAGAAGGTCGAGAATGCGACGGCACTCACGCAGACGGGCAAGAGCGCATCGGAGCAGATGCTCGAAGGGTATCACGCGCTCAAAGCACGGATCACCGAGACGACCGGAGAGGTGTCGGTGATCGCGGAGATGATCAGTGCACAGCATGCCTATATCGAAAAGATCAATATCGCGATGCAGCGTGTCCGCGAGAGTGCCCGGAACAACAGCGAGATCGCCCATCAGACGGAGGATATCGCCAGAAACACCAACCTCCTCTCGACCGAGATCGTCGCACTGTCGCAAAAGAGCAAGTACGATCCGGCGCTGAGCTGCGGTGAATCGTGCGGCGTCGATTAACCTTGATATAGTATAATATGTCAATATATAAAAGGAATAGCATGCATACAAAATATAGACAAATTATACTCCTGATCACGGCAGCCCTCATGTTCGGCGGCTGCGGTATCGGATCTGCGGTAGCGATGCCGTTCAAAGCGGCAGGGGCGGTGGTCAATGTCGTGACACCCGATATCGTGGGCGATACGATCTCCGGTGTCGGTGATGTCGCCGATGCGGCGATTCCGTTCTGAGTGCCGATGTGGAGCTGACCGGTTTTTTACGGCGTCTGACGCAGGGGCTGCCCGCCGCCGATCTGCCGCAGCCCTATCATGAGCTGCTCGACAATCTGCTGCTGCTCAAAGCGGTCAAAGAGAAGGACGGGGTCTACATACTCGATTCCAAATACCGCTTCGGGATCATCGACATCTCGCGAAACGGCAAAGGGTACCTCTCGCCGCTGACGGAGAGTGCGGGCAAGGATCTGATCGTCGAGCCGAACGATCTGAACCGTGCCGGCAAGGGGGATATCGTACTGGCCAAGCGGCTCTTTTCGAGAGGCCGTCCCAAAGCCAAAGTGATCGAAGTGCTCAAAAGGGCATTCGTCTATACCCTCGCCTATACCGTGCAAGAGGGTGCAGAGATCGTCGTGCGCAACATCAGGACCGATCTGCCCGTGCGGGTCGCAGCCTCCCAAAAGGAGCTGGATGCACTGCCCGCGGGGTCGGTACTCAAGATCGAGAGTGCGAGCGAGCAGATCGCCGAAGTGCTGGGCGTGATCGACGACCCGAAAGTGGATGAGAAGATCTCTCTGGCGCTCTACAACAAACACGAAGCCTTCCCGCCTGCATGCGAGGAGGAGGCGCGCCGGTACGGTGACAGCGTCGACAGATCGGCCTATCCCGACCGTACCGATCTGACCCATCTGCCCTTCTGTACGATCGATCCGCCGGACGCCAAAGATTTCGACGATGCGATCTGTTTCGATGTCGCGAACCACACGCTCTATGTGGCGATCGCCGATGTGAGCGCCTATGTGACGGAGGATAGCGCTCTGGACAAGGAGGCTGCGGTGCGCGGGTTCACGATCTACTTCCCGCACAAATCGATTCCGATGCTGCCACGGGCGCTGAGTGAGAATATCTGCTCGCTCAAGCCCGAAGAGGATCGTCTCGCCTTCGTCTACAAGATCACACTCGATCCGCAGACGCTGCAGAGCCGTAAAGAGGAGCTGATCGAAGGGATTATCCACTCCAGACGACGCTACACCTACGACCGGATCGATCGCTTTCTGGAGGGGGATTTCTCGGGCAAAGACGCTACCGACGACGAGATTCTCGCATTTTTGCTGCCGCTGCAGAAGCTGCTCTCCAAAATCCGGCACAAAAGGCTGCAGAGCGGCTGTGAATTTCGCAACGAAGAGGTGCGCATGCAGCTGGACGAAAACCAGAATCTCGTCGCCGTCAGAGTGGAGAAGGAGACCCCTTCGCATGCGCTGATCGAAGATGCGATGCTGCTGGCCAACAAAGCGGCCGCCAAAGCGCTGGAGAAGGGGATCTTCCGTACGCATGACCGCCCCAGCGAAGAGCGGATCGACGAACTGCTCGACGACCTCTCGCTGATCGGCATCTACAGCGACGAGAAGAGCGAAAATATCTACGCCATGATCCGAGCGCTGCAGCGTTGTGCCGACGAGAAGGGGATACGCGAAGAGGTGGACAAACTGATCATCCGGGCGCAGAAGCAGGCGGTCTACAGCCACGAAGACAGCGGCCATTTCGGGCTGGGCTTCGAGCACTATACCCACTTCACCTCGCCGATACGCCGCTACAGCGATCTGATCGTCCATCGCCTGCTGCGTGCGATCCGGCATGGCGACACTGCGACGCAGGAGGCGATTCTGCGGGATATCGATGTGACGGCGGCGCGGGTGAGCGAGCTGGAGCGCGAGGCGGCGAAGGTGGCATGGGACTTTATGGATCGCAAATTCGCCCGCTATGCCGATGCGCACCGCGGCGAAGCGTTTCGGGCGCGTATCACCGACAACGAACGCACGCCGATCGTCCACTTCGAAGAGGGGCTGCTGACGGGTGCGAGGGCTTTTCTGCTCGATCATGATACGCAGCGCTTCGCCGAGGCGATGGTGGAGATCACGGAGGTCCATATCCCTCAGGCGAAAATCATCGGCCGGATCCGGGAGTATCTGGAGCAAGATGTATAAACGGGACCTCGACGGGCTGATCGCCGCCAACCGCCTCCCCAAAGCGCTGCTGCTCTACGGGGAGCCCTTCTTTGCGGAGCACTATGCCAGAAAGATTCTCCCTCTGTGGGGCGCGCGTGAAAATATACTCTCCTTCTATTTCGACGAGTATCACTACGAGAGTGCGCGCAGCTTCATCGCACAGCCTTCGCTCTTCGGGGATGTCAATATCCTCTATATCCGCAGCGACAAAAAGATCCCCAAAAAGGAGCTCGACAGTCTCGTCGCACTCTGCAACAAAAATGCCAACAGTTATCTGCTGCTCCACTTCAGCGGAGAGGACCGCACGGCCAAAGAGCTGCAGAAGTCGTTCGGCAAGAGAAAGGGGGGCGATTTCGCGCGCTTTTTCAAGCCGAATGTGTCGGAGGCGATCGCGCTGATGCGCCAGCGTGCCGAGGCGCTGGGGCTGCAGATCGAAAACTTCGCCCTGCAGCACCTCTTCATGCTCCAGAACGAAGCGCTGGGGCTCTGCATGCAGGAGCTCGAAAAGCTCTCCGTGCTGGGCAAGCCGATCACCCAGAGCGATATCGATACCCATGTCTACGGGATGGGGACGCTGACACTCGATCAGTTCATCGTCATGCTGCTGCAGAAAAGGGATATCCGCCAGGAGCTCTCCCGGCTGCTCGAAAACGGGCAGGGGGATGAGATACGCATCGTCAATGCGATCACCAACTACATCACCCAGCTGATGCTCTTTCATATCTATATCAAAGTGCATGGGCGTTACGATGCGGGTGAGATCGTCGGATATCCGCTGCCGCCGCAGCTGGTCAAGGAGCGTGCCGCGATGAGTATCCGCTTCAGACTCTCCACTTTCCGGCAGCTGCTGACGCATCTGCTGCAGACCGAACACACCCTGAAATATGCCCAGCATATCGACAAAAACAGCTACCTGATCTCCAGTTTAATCAAACTTCAAACTTATTTACAGTAAAATCGCGCACCCTTTATCAAGAGGGAAGCTAAACCTTGCTCTTTGCAATCGATGCGGAGAGCTTGAAAACCACAAGGAGAACATGTATGAGACATTATGAACTGCTGTTTGTTTTAAAACCGACACTCACCGAAGAGGAGAACCAGGAGCGCTTCGAGCACGTCAAGGGAATCCTGGAAAAAAACGGATGTGAAATCGCGAGCATCAACGATATGGGTATGCGCAAACTCGCCTACGAGATCGAGAAGCATGAGCGCGGACACTACTATGTGATCTATTACAAAGCGGATCCTGCCGTGATCGACGAAATCCTCAGAAACCTCAGATTCACCGAAGAGGTGATTCGATTCCTGAATGTCAAATATATCAACAAAAGTGAAATTGCGAACTGGGAGAAACTGGTAAAAGGTACCTTCAACAAAAAAGAGGAAAAACCTGCTGCGAAAGAGGAAGCGGCGGAGACATCGGCTCCCGAAACGCCGGCTCCCGAAAAGACAGAAGAAGCAAAAGCCGAGTAGGCGAAGGAAAATTTCATGTTCAATAAAGTGATTCTTGTAGGGAACCTTACAAGAGATATAGAGCTGCGGTATACCCCCAGCGGCACGGCGGTCGGCAACACCGGCATCGCTACCAGCAGAAAATTCAAATCCGCCGACGGCCAGCAGAAAGAGGAGGTCTGTTTTGTCGATCTCACCTTTTTCGGCCGTACTGCGGAGATAGCGAACCAGTACCTCAGAAAGGGATCGAAAGTCCTCGTAGAGGGGCGGCTCAAGTACGACAGCTGGGAAGACCAGAACGGCAACAAGCGTTCCAAGCACTCTATCACGGTAGAGAACATGACGATGCTCGACTCCAAAGGGAGCGGACCGGCTGCAGAGCAGGGCGGCGGATACAATCAGCCCCAGTCCGGAGGCTACGGAAGCGGTCAGGGACAGGGTGGATACCAGCAGCAAAACAGCTACAACGCACCCCAGTCCAGACCGGAGCCGACACCGGCACCGCAGTCTGACAAGATCCCCGAGATCGATATCGACGATGACGAGATCCCCTTTTAGGGAGAGGATCGCCCGCATAGAGGGCAGATGTATGCAGTGACAAGCGCTGCGAAACAGAGAAACGAAAAAAGAAAAAGGAAACAAAAATGGCAGAAAGAAGAAAATATTCCAAAAAATATTGCAGATACTGTGAAGCGAAGGTCGATTTTCTCGACTATAAAAATCCGTCTTCATTCAAATTCTCTCTCTCCGAGAGATACAAGATCATGCCAAGACGCCTGACCGGCAACTGCAAAAAGCATCAGGAGATGGTAGAGCAGGCGATCAAGCGAGCGAGACATGCGGCGATCGTACCGTATGTAGCCAGCAGAAAGAAAGTGATCGAGAATCCTTTCGCAGATCTGAAATAACTGCAGCGCGACGCCCCGCCTCAGAGGGTGTCGCCCCCTTACTTATTAAAATAATTTAATTTTACCCCTTTATATCCATTTTATATTTACTTTTATCAAAATCAGTGTACAATAGTTGCATCACATGAAGGATACGGTGCGATGGAAGTCAAAAAACCCAATGAAATCAGCAGTGAACTGCATACGCTCTTTGTGCGGACGATTCCCGAAAGCAAACGGCCGATCGACCGAAAACGCAATATCTACCAGTGGCGCCCGAAGTATCGTGTCTTTACGCTCTATATCGAGCGCTTCAAAGAGTTCAAACGGGGGCTGCATGGTGTCATGAATACGCTGCGTCAGGCCAACAAAGAGGATATGCTGGAGCTGCGTATCAACTCCGGCGGCGGCTCGGTCAACGAGGGGATCCAGTTCTACAATCTGATGCGCGAGAAGTTCAAAAACCGCACCTGCGCCTATCTGGACAACCACGGCTACAGCATGGGAGCGCTGCTCTTCTGTATGGCCGAGCGCCGTGTGGTCTATCCCTATTCGGACCTGATGTTTCACAACTACGCCTCATCCGTCAGCGGCAAAGGGGGCGAGATCAAATCGCGACTCGAGCATCGGGACAAGCTGCTGCGCCAGTTTTTCAAGGATATGATCGTCTCGAAGGGGTTTTTGAGTGATGCGGAGTTCGAAGAGATGATCATCGGCAGAGACTTCTGGATGGATGTCGAAGAGATGTGCCGGCGCGGTATCGCCACGCATGTCGTCTACCGATCGGAGGAGATCAGGGCGAAGAAGTATCTCAAGATCCTCAAGCGCAAAAAGAGAAGCCACAAGGGCGCTTAGCGCAGTGTCGTACCCCTCTGAAGCAGCGTCGCTATCCCCTCCGAAAAGAGCAGATGAAAGAGGTTGCGCGGCGTTTTCTCTTCGCCGATATCGACGAAATCGGCATCTTTGTATCTGGATCGCATCGCTTTTTTGAGTTTGTAGAGGTTGGTGATCTTGTCTACCAGCACGCCCCGGATCTCGGGCATCGAAGCGATGTAGACCTTCCCTTCGGCGAACTGTTTCATCTTCTCGGGTGCGATGCCGCGCTGGTGTGCGACATCTTCGAGAAAGTTTCTGTAGGCGGGTTTGAGCAGGGCGTTTTCGACGTAGGTTTTGTTCTCCTGCGTCATCTCCTTGAAGAGGGAGAAGGGCTGCTTGAATTTGCCTGCCGTGATCGTATCCTCTTTGACACCGACTTTGCGTGCCAGTTCGCTCAGGTTGTAGTGGGGCATGATGACGCCGATGCTGCCGACGATCGCGTTTTTGTTGGCGTAGATCGGTTTGATCGCCGACGCGATATAGTAGGCGCCGCTGGCAGCCATCTCATCGACATAGATCGTGACGGGGAGTGTCGCATTGAGATCCCGCAGATAGGAAGCGAACTCCTGTGATGCCGCGGGAGAGCCGCCCGGCGAAGAGATCTCCACCAGCAGCGCTTTGTAGGATTTCTCTTTGCGGATATCTTCGACGGCATCGACGAGGTGCTCGATATATTTGCCGGTGATTTCACGGTCGATGTGCAGCACGCCGATCTTCTCTCTGCCAAGCTCCTGCGAAAAGGGGTTTTTGATATCGAAAAATTCTATGAAGATCGCCGCCAGAAAGATCACCTCCGCGATCAGCAGCAGGATAAAGCCGTACTGTTTGATCGAAGAGACGGCGATCTCTTTTTTCAGTTTTTTGATTTCGAGATCTTTGGGATC
>CAYLLC010000003.1:34718-50587 GCA_964384355.1 uncultured Sulfurospirillum sp.
TTCGCCGCTCTCTTTGGGCGGAATCGTTTTTTTGCGTGCCGGTGCTCTTCGCAGTCTGTTCGATTTGAGAGAGGCTTCGCAGTAGCGGTTGACGCGCACGCGTGCCAGTTCCGCCGCCTGCGAGTCGGGGAAGAGCTCGGGGAATTTGTACGCCATCCAGAGGTAGAGGCTGATCTTCTTGACTTCATCTTCCGCCTTGAGCAGCTCCAGCTCCGTTTTGGCGATGCCCGAAGTGTTGACGGAGGATTTGTAGGGGACGACCTCTTTCTTGATGATCGCGTTGATGTAGTAGTTGTAGGCGCTCTTGATCAGCGGCGATTTGGTACTGACGGGTGCTTGTGCGAGGAGATACTTCTCTTCGAGGGTGAGCCCTTTTTTGCTCTTGATGATGTGGGAGAGCTCGATCATCGAGCCGATTTTCGCCGCGACGAAAGGGCCGGTGAAGCGCATATGTTTGCTGTAGTAGCGCAGGATCGTATTGAGGTCGTCGGTCTTGAGATGTTTGGAGAGTTCGAGTATCTGAAAGGTGGTCGCCTTGACATGAAAGGGCGGTTTGATCGTGTGCAGCGGCGAGTGGAACATCTTGTCGATATGCTCGAGCACCCCTTGTCGCGTCGCGCCGATATAGCCCCGCTCATGATGGCCGAATCGGCCGGCCCGCCCTGCGATCTGGATCACTTCGTTGGGGGTGAGGGGGCGGTTTTCGATCCCGTCGTATTTGGTATCGGTCGTGAAGAGAATCGTCTTGATCGGGAGATTGAGCCCCATCGCGATCGCATCGGTGGCCACCAGTACGCTCGATTCCCCCTCTCTGAAGCGTTTGGCCTCTTCGCGGCGCACTTCGGGGGAGAGGTTGCCGTAGAGGACGCTGACGCGGTGTTTTTTCGAGAGTTGCGATTTGAGCCGCAGCACTTCCGCTCTGGAGAATGCGATGACGGCGCTGCCGGGCTCCACCTGCTTCAGCGGGATCGGTCTGGTGAGCACTTCGAGCGGATTTTTGCGCTTGAATTTGACCACTTCGAGCTCCTCTCCGAGGTAGGCGGCGATCTTTTTGACCGCATCGAGGGCGTTGACGCTGCCGGTCATGATCACTCTGTCCGCCGGGATGCCGACGATCGCATTGACCCATGCCCAGCCGCGGTCGGGGTCTTCGAGCATCTGTATCTCGTCGATGACGGCGACATCGACATCCATCGAGAAGTTGGCCATCTCGATCGTGGAGCAGATGTGTGCCGCATCTTCGTCGATCTGCTCCTCTTCGCCGGTGATCAGCGACACGGGAATCTCATGCGCTCTGAGCCGCTCGTAATTCTCCAGCGCCAGCAGCCGCAGCGGTGCCAGATAGGTGCCGCAGTCGGCATCCATCAGTGCCTCCATCGCCTGGTGGGTCTTTCCGCTGTTGGTCGGTCCGACATAGAAGCAGAGTTTGCGTTTTTTCTCACGCGCGAGCGGAAACATCGATTTCAGGTCGCAGTGCAGCAGTGCATGCAGCTGTTCCCGGAGGCTTTTCTGTGCCAAGGTCTCTCCTTTGTAGCGTCTGTCTGGCCGACTCTTCGCGAGTCAGGCGGTGCTATTGGTTCTTTGCAAAATAGTTGTTGATACCTCTGACGATACCCTCTGCAAGCAGTTTCTGATAGAAGGGATTGAAGAGCCGCTCTCCCTCCATCGGGTTGGTGATATAGCCGATCTCGATCAGAATCGCCGGCATCTGCGCCCCCACCAGCACCCAAAAGGGCGCTTCCCGCACGCCGCCGTCGACGATCCGGTCGTACTTTTTGCGCAGGGTCGTCAGGAGTGCGCTCTGGACATCGATCGCCAGTTTGTTGGACTGGACGATCTTCGTGCGGTTGAGAAAACCGAGCAGCGTATCTTTTGAGATGCTGTCCATCCCCATCGCTGCGGCATTCTCTTTGGCTGCGATCCGCTTGGCTTTGGCCGTCTTGGCGGGCGAGAGGAAGAAGGTTTCGATCCCTTTGAGCGAAAACTTCTGCTTTTTGGGTGCGGCGTTGGCATGGATGGAGATGAAGAGATCCGCCTTCTTGCGATTGGCATAGTGGGTACGGTCGGAGAGTTTGACGAAGTGGTCGTCGTCACGGGTCAGATAGACGCGGTAGCCCTGCTTTTTCAAGAGCTTTTTGACCAGCAGGGCGACTCTGAGCACCGTCCGTTTCTCCTGATAGCGCTTGTATCCCACGGCACCCGAATCTTTGCCGCCGTGGCCCGCATCGACGACGATCGTCTTGGTCGTGGCGTAGACCGCTTTGCGGGAGGAGGGGACTTTGAGCGGGACTTTGGGGGCATCGCTGACTTTGGGCGCTTTTTTGATCGGATGGAAGCGTGCACGGCTCGCGGGGGCGGGAGCGGCAGCATCGACTTTGATGAAGAGCGTCCCTTTGCGGATAAAGGCGTTGGCGTAGAATTTGCGGCTGTTCTGGAGGACGACGCGCACTTTGTTGTAGCGGTTTTGTGCGATTCTGGCCCGGTCGATACCCTTGAACCGCAGTTCGGGGGCTTTGAAATTGAGATTGGCGCGGATATCGAAGATCTCTTTGTATCGCCCCTTCTCATGCAGATGAAAGGGGAGGACTTCGCCGCTTCGCAGCGGCCTGTCGAATTTGAGGATCAGCGTATTGTGCTCGATTTTCACGGATCGGATATTGGCGGCGGCTGTGCCCTTCGGCCTGCTCGTATGTCTGGGTGTATGCGGCTTGGGGGAAGGGGAAGCCTCTTTCCCGCCGGTGAGGGAGGCGAGCTCCTTTTCGTAGGTGGAGCTGTCCAGCCCCAGCAGCTTCTGGCACTTGACGATACCGCGCAGCGTTTTGACGATCGATTTTCTGTCGTTCTGGACGACGGCGTTGATATAGAAGTTTTCGAGATCATGCAGGATCTGTCTGGTCTGGATCTTGGAGGCGTAGGGGATCTTGTTGTAGAGTGACTCCACCTCCATATAGAGTGCTCTGTCTCCGAAGAGTGCCACCGCAAAGAGCAGCAGCAGAATGAAGATTTTACTGATCGTCTTCTCCATATTCGAGTTTGTGCATCAGCTCGTGCACGGTGATCAGTTTGTCGAGGCGGTAGCCGTTGGCACCGGTGAAGAAGAGCCCCGTCTCGGTCTCGCCGTAGTAGGCGTCGGAGAGGCGGTCCGCGATACAGTAGCCGACCGCGCGCGCCTCTTCTCCGCTCTTGCAGGGTGCGACGCAGTTGCTGATGCATGCCACTTTGGGTGCGGTGTGTGTCTCGATCTTCTCCTGCAGTCGGGTGCGTACGCCGCGTGCAGGGAGTCCGACGGGGGATTTGAAGAGCTTGATATCCTCCTCTTTGGCGTTGAGGATCACCTGCTTGAAGTTTTCGTGTGCGTCGCATTCGTAGGTACCGATGAAGCGTGTCGCCATCTGGACGCCGGCACACCCCATGTCGAGGAATCTGTCGATATCCTTTTTGTCCCAGATGCCGCCGGCGGCGATGATCGGGATGTCGCCCCAGTTTTTCGCCTCTTCGATGACGGGCGGGACGATATTTTCGAGTTGATATTCCTCTTCGAAGCACTGCTCGTAGGTGAAGCCCTGATGGCCGCCGCTGAGCGGGCCTTCGACGATGACGGCATCGGGGATGCGGTTGTAGCGCTTCCATTTGCGGCAGATCAGCTTGAGGGCTCTGGCGCTGGAGACGATCGGAATCAGCGCGACATCGGGATAGTCGCTGGTGAATTCGGGCATGTTGGTCGGGATACCCGCGCCCGTGATGATGATATCGGCACCCGCTTCGCATGCGTCGTGGACGATACGGCCGTAGTCGTTGCTGGCGTAGAGGACATTGCATGCGAGGGGTTTGTCGCCGCAGATCTTTCTGGCGTTTCTGAAGATCGCGAAGAGCCCCTCTTTGGAGTAGAAGTTCTCTTCATGGTAGGGGCGTCCCTGTACCAGTTTGCGGGTGAAGTGCTTGTTGTCGTAGTAGCCGGTACCGACGCCGCTGATGACGCCCAGCCCGCCCTCTTTGGAGACGGTGCCCGCGAGCCTGTCCCAGCTGATTCCCACGCCCATGCCACCTTGAATGATGGGTTTTTCTATGGTATATTTTCCGATCCTGAGTGGTTTGAATGCCATCTATTTTACCTTCGCTTTTGCAAACTTGCGTTTGCCGACCTGTACAATATATTCACCGCTTTCGAGTTGAAGTTGTTCATCCTGTACTTTTTGTTGATCAATTTTAACAGCACCTTGCTTAATGTCGCGTCTTGCCTGCGAGGTGGAGGGTTCCAGACCCGCTTCGGTGAGAAGTTTCGCTATCCAGATCGGCCCTTCGAAGGAGAATTCGGGCATATCGCTGGGGAGATCCCGCTGTTTGTGCACGCGGTCGAACTCCGCCTTCGCATGCTGCGCCGCTGCTTCACCGTGGTAGCGCGTCACGATCTCATGAGCGAGCTGCTCTTTGGCGGTTTTGGGGTGTAGCTCTCCCGCTTCGACGCCCGCTTTGAGGCGTGCGATCTCTTCGAGCGATTTGTCGCTCAGAAGCTCGTAGTAGCGCCACATCAGATCGTCGCTGATGCTGAGGAGTTTGCCGAACATCGCATCGGCATCTTCGGTGACGCCGATATAGTTGCCCAGCGACTTGCTCATCTTGTTGACGCCGTCGAGCCCTTCGAGCAGCGGCATCATCAGCACCGCCTGCTCCTTGCCGACACGGTAGGTACGCTGGAGCTGCCGTCCCATCAGGAGATTGAATTTCTGGTCCGTGCCGCCCACTTCGATATCCGATTTGAGTGCGACGGAGTCGTAGCCCTGCAGGAGCGGATAGAGAAATTCACTGATCGCGATCGGGCTCTCGCTCCTGAAGCGCTTCTCGAAATCGTCGCGTTCGAGCATGCGGGCGACGTTGAAGGTGGTCGTCAGCTCGATCAACCCTTTGGCGCCGAGTGCATCGAGCCACTCGGAGTTGAATACCACGACGGTTTTGTCGGGATCGAGTATCTTGAAGACCTGTTCTTTGTAGGTCTGAGCATTGGCGAGGACCGTCTCTTTGTCGAGGACCTTTCTGGTGATGTTTTTGCCGGTAGGGTCGCCGATCATGCCGGTGAAGTCTCCGATCAGAAACTGCACGATCCCGCCGTACTTCTGGAAGGTGGCGAGTTTGTGCATCAGGACGGTGTGGCCCAGGTGCAGGTCGGGTGCGGTAGGGTCGAAGCCCGCTTTGACATAGTAGTTTTCACCCGTCTTCAGGTAGTTGTCGATCAGTGTCCCGATACGCGCCTCGTCGATCATCTCGGCGATGCCGCGCTTGATTTCCCGGAGTGCCTCTTCTTTGGTAAACACAGTTGTATCCTTTACTTTTTATATGCATCATTGAGGGGAAGAAATTCAATGATTTTAAAATTCTGTTTTGAATGATTGATGAGTTTCTCTTTGCTCGCAGCGGGTACATCGACGACCATCTCGAAATAGTCGGCCTGAGAATTTTCGCTGCGGGAGAGATTGATCGTCAGCAAATCTATCCCTATTTTAGCCAAAAAGAGTAAAAGAGCGGCTAAAGAGCCCTTCTTGTTTTCGATACTGACGATCAGCTTGTAGTGCTCCGGACGATCGGCGGACCAGCGGGCGAAGACCATCGGTTTGTGCTCCTGCATCATCGTGTTGGCGGTGGTGCAGAATTTGTGGTGCACCGTCACTTCGCTCCCCTTTTTGAATGCGACGATCTCGTCGCCGCGTTTGGGGTGGCAGCAGTAGTCGAAGAGCACTTTCGAGAAGTTCTGGGTGCCGTAGAGGACGATATTGTCGAAGTGCTGTTCCTTGAGACGATACTTTTTGAAGGCGGAGATGATCGGGATAAATCTGGTGTCGGAGAGCAGCTCTTTTTTGAGCTGATAGACGATCTCCTGCAGATACTGCACATCGGTCGCCGCTTTGTGGATATTCTTGCATGCGTTGGCTCTGTCGAGAAAGGGTTTGAGCGTTTCGTAACGGATATTGAAGATTCCCAGCAGAATGTTGACGGCGGTGATCTTGTCGATCTCTTTGCGCTTGTGGTTGCAGTTGATGCGCATCGCGTTTTTGGCCTTGGCGGTCTTGACCTGGTTGACCCATGAGCAGCGCAGAATCGGTTCACCGGAGAGTTCGATACGGACGATATCGCCGTTTCGCAGCTCCGTCAGCAGCGGGGAGCGCTTTTTGTTGATGTAGGCGGCTTTGGTATGGTCGCCGATCTCGGTGTGGACCGCGTAGGCGAAATCGAGCGCAGTCGCGCCCAGCGGCAGATGAAAGACATCCCCTTTGGGAGAGTAGACGGAGATGTCGGCGCTGTAGAGGTCATCTTTGGCGAGCTGGTACATATGCTCGATATTTTCGCCGATCTCACTCTGGCTGCGCAGGTCGTTGAGCCACTCCAGCTTGGGAGAGAGGCCGTCGTGGCCTTTGTACTTCCAGTGGGAGGCGACGCCGAACTCCGCCGTGCGGTGCATGCCGAATGTCCGGATCTGCGTCTCGAAGATGGAGGAGTCGCTGAAGACGGTGGTATGGATCGTCTGGTAGCCGTTGTCTTTGGGGATGGCGATATAATCCTTGAAGCGGGAGATGAGCGGCTTGAAGTGCAGATGCATGATACCGAGCACTTTGTAGCAGTCGAGCGGGTTTTTGACGAGGATGCGGATCGCCATCAGGTCGAGCACCTCTTCGATCGAGACCCCCTTGCGCTGCATCTTCATGTAGATGGAGTAGGGGTGTTTGATCCGTTTGTGGATATCGAACTCTCCGTCGATGAAGCCGTTTTTGAGCATCAGCGTCTTGACTTTGGAGATGAAATTGTTCAGCTCCAGCTGAAAGCGCTGCGCGTTTTGCTGCAGGTAGCTGTCGATTTTGTGATACGCTTCCGGAAAGAGGTAGTAGAAGCTCAGATCTTCGAGTTTGTTCTTGATCCTGGCGATACCGAGCCGATGGGCGATCGGTACATAGACCACCAGCGTCTCTTCGGAGATACGGCGCTGCTTTTCGGGTTTGAGCGCATCGAGGGTGAGCATATTGTGCAGCCGGTCGCAGAGCTTGATCACCAGCACCCGCACATCTTCGATCGAGGCGATCAGCATCTTGCGGAAGGTGAGTGCCGAGGAGATCAGCTTCTCGTCGGAGGTGGAGGGGATCAGCTCTTCGTCGCGCAGTTCGGTGATTTTGGTCATCCCTTCGACGAGATTGGCGACCGCTTTGGAGAATTTGGTCTCGATTTCGGAGATGTCGCATGGGGTATCTTCGATCACGTCATGCAGCAGTGCTGCGATGATCATCTCGTCGTCGCCGCCGACAAACGCGGTGATCGCCGCGACGAGGATGGGGTGGATGATGTAGGGTTCGCCGCTTTTGCGATACTGCCCCTCGTGGTAGTGCCGTGCGAGTGCGAGGGCCTGATCTATCGCCTCGCTTCTGCGAAACTCGTAAAGCAGGCCGATCGCATCCTCCGTCGAAGAGGTGTGTCTGACCCGCTCCAGAAATTTAATCAAACGCTATTCCGATTCCGACCGTTACTCTTCGATGATTCTGTCGAGTTCGATCAGTCCTTCCGCGATCTCTTTGAGTGCGATGTCCGTCAGTTTTTCCAGCTTTTTGTCGGCTTTGATCAGCGGCTCCGCGCCTTCGGAGAGTTCGTTGGCTCTTTTGGCCACCATCAGCGAGAGAATATAGTGGTCGTCTCCCGCGTGTTCGAGTGCTTTTGCAATTACTTTTTCAAGTCTCATAGATAATCTGTCCTTCTATATTGATAATGGTGTTTATGGGTTCTGTACGACAGAACAGTTGGCCATATCGCCGTTGACGATCTTCAGCAGGTTGCCCGGCTCGAACATGTTGCAGACGACGATCGGCAGGGCGTTGTCTTTGGCGAGGGCGATGGAGGTGTCGTCCATCACTTTGATATGGTCGTTGAGTGCCTGATCGTAGCTGAGCGTATCGAGCTTCTTCGCATCGGCGTATTTGTTGGGATCTTTGTCGTAGACGCCGTTGACTTTGGTCGCCTTGATGATCATCGATGCACCGATCTCCACGGCACGCAGCGTCGCGGCGGTGTCGGTCGTGAAGAAGGGGTTGCCCGTGCCCGCCGCAAAGATCACGACCCGCCCTTTTTCGAGGTGGCGCTTGGCGCGGCGGACGATGAAAGTCTCGCAGATCTGCTCCATCTTGATCGCGCTCTGGACTCTGGCGTAGAGGCCGTTGTATTCGAGCGCCTCCTGCATCGCGACGGCGTTGATGACCGTGGCGAGCATGCCCATGTAGTCGCCGCTGGTGCGCTTGATGATGCCGTCTTTGGCGGCCGTGACGCCGCGGATGATGTTGCCGCCGCCGATGACGATGCCCACTTCGATATTGTTTCTGATCAGATTCTCGATCTCGTCGGCGATATATTTGAGTATCCCCGTATCGATACCGTATCCGTTTTCGCCGGCGAGTGCCTCACCGGAAAATTTGACTAATACTCTTTTTCTCACGCTCGTATCCCCAAAATTTCTTTGTATTTTACACAAAATAGTTAAGAGCCATATTAAAATGGCCCTGAAGCGTGCAATTAGGGTGCATGCATGCTATCTGAAGAGCTCCGTCGGATCGATATGCTTTTCGTTGCTGGTCACTTCGAAGGTGAGTGCATCCGAGACCCGTCCGAGCACATAGCCGCTCTTGAGGCGGCTCCCTTTTCGGATTTCGGGAGCGATCTTGCTCATGTTGGCGTAGATGGTGTGGAGGCCGCCGGGGTGCTCCACGATGACGACATAGCCCATCACCGGTGTTTTGGAGGCGTAGACCACTTTGCCGGGGAGGATGTTTCGGACCATGTTGTTTCGGGTGGCGGGTGCCAGCTTGACCGCATCGTTGAAGATCTTGATTTTGTAGATCGGATCGACGAAGGTACCGAACTTCTGTACGATTTTGTAGTGTTTGAGCGGAGCGATGCTCTTTTTGCCGCGGTAGTGCGTCACCGAAGCTCTCTGGTAGGAGGAGCCGATTTTGCGCACCCGCATGTCGGTCTGTGACGCTTTGATACGGCTCTGCTCTTTTTGGGTTTTGGTGATCTTCAGCCTGTCGAGGAGGGCGGCGAGCCGCTTCTGCTCGCCGTGGATGCGGGCGAGCCTGATTTTGTAGTCTCGGCGGCGCTTTTTCAGATTCTGGACCGTCTTGCTCTGGAGCCGTTTGAGGCGGGCGAGCTTCTGCTGCTCCGCTTTGAGGCGGTCGAGTCTGGCGCCGATCTTTTGGAGCGTCTTCTGAATCAGCTCCCGGTTTTTGCGCACCTTCTGATACTCTTTCTGCGTCTTCGCGAACTTCTCTCTGAGGAGTTCGCCGTAGGTCCGGAGCACCTCCTTGTAGATCAGATCGTCGCTGCTCTGCGCGAAGGCGTTGTAGGCTTCCGCTTCGGTCCCTTTGCCCTCCATCATGTCGACGGCGATCTCCTGCGCGAGGAGGGAAGAGAGCTTGCGGTTGACTGCATCCTCTTTGGCTTTGAGTTTGCGATAGAGCGCCTCCATCGCTTTGAGTCTGGAGGATTTGATGTGGAGATTTTTGCGCAGTGTGGCGATTTTGGCCTGGAGCGCGGCGATCTCAGAGGAGAGCTTTTTGAGCTTGCGGCTCTGGGCGGAGATATCGTTCGCCAGCTCGTTCATGCGTTTGCTCAGCTCTTTGGCGCGGATCTGGCCCGTCTTGATTTTGGACTGGGTGGCGGATATTTTGGTCTCGATATCTGCACCCAGCAGCATGGCGGCACAGATGAGCGGCAGGATCAGACGAGAGAGCATGGAGGCGGCTTATCTCTCTCTGTTTCTGAGGATGGTGACCGTGACGGCTATGATCGAGATGCCCAGAGCGATCAGCAGCAGCCGGCCCACATCGCCGAGAAAGTGAAAGTTGCGCAGATCGATGCCCAGATCGTCGTAGATGGCGGTAAAATCGGCGGAATCTGGAATGATCAGGAAGAGCAGGCCGACCAGCAGCGCGGCGATAAGCGCATCGATGACGACCGATTTGTAGAGCGAGGCGCTCTTCATCCAGTAGGGTGCGCCGAAGAGCCCCATGATATACATCCTCTGGCTGTGCTGGAGCGTCCAGATCTCCATCTGCTTGATGATCAGCAGAATGGAGATGATGCCGATGAAGAGGGTGAAGATGAAGGAGGCGGTTTTGCTCAGGCGCAGAAACTGGTGGAACTTGTTGAAGCTCTTTTTGAAGGTTTCGACCTTTTCGACCCCTTTGATTTTACGGAGCCGCTGCGTCAGCTGCGCCAGCTCATCGGGATCGGGGAGCCTTTTGAGTTTGATGGCGTAGAAGGCGGGGAGGTTGGCTTTGAGAAAGACCATGTCCGATTTGCTGATACCCTTTTTGAGCTTCCGGATCGAGCGCTCCTTGGGGATTTCGCGGACGGCACTGATCTGCGGGATGAACTTCTGCAGTACTTTTCGGTCCAGCGGGACTCTGGAGGAGACGATGATCGTATACTCTCCTGTGAGCTTCGTTTCGTAGTTTTTGACGGCGCGGTCGAGCATCGTCGAAAACTGGATGCTGAAGAGCAGAATAAAGAGCGGCACGATGAAGGAGAGGTGGTTTTTAAGAGACTGCATAGATATCTCCTTCGTTGAGAAAGTACTGTTTGTAGTCGATGCCCAGTGTCTGCGGGATACGGTGGGTGGCGACGACGATCGTGCTGCCGATATGCTGGCGTACGCTCTTGAGGAGGTTCCAGATCACTTCGGAGGAGTAGTCGTCGAGGTTGCCCGTGGGTTCGTCGGCGATGATGAGGACGGGATTGTGTGCGAGCGCTCTGGCCATCGCGACGCGCTGCTGCTCCCCGCCGCTCAGCTCGAGCGGATATTTCTGCACTTTGTGGGAGAGCTTGACATGCTTGAGCAGCTTGTGTGCCTGCATCTGACAGACCTGCTTCGAGTAGCCGGCGATCATCAGCGGCAGCATGACATTCTTCTCGACGCTCCACTCGTTGATCAGTTTGTAATCCTGAAAGATCACGCCGATATGTTTGCGCAGCAGCTGCAGTTTGCTGCGGTTGATCGACTCCAGATCGAATCCGCAGACATTGAGCTTGCCGCCGCTGACGGGCAGCTCTCCGTAGAGCGATTTGAGAAAGGTCGATTTGCCGCTGCCGCTCTTGCCCGTCAGAAAGATAAAATCTTTCGCCTCGACGGAGAAGTTGGTGTTTTTGATCACCGGTTCATCCTGCTTGTACGCCAGTTTCAGATTGTGTGCCTGTATGATTTTAGCCATAAAAAAACTCTTTTATCAATGCATGTGCTTCTATATTTTGGTCGATCGCTATGGTTGCCTTTGGAAAATATTGTATCTTATTATCTTTAAATAGTAAATATTTGTGTTCCGGTTTTTCGAATGCGCCCATCGAAAGCTTGATCAGACCGCTGTCGTCGTCGATCTCGTAGAGCGCTTCGAAATGGACGAAGGCATGCTCTCCTCTGAGCGTCCTGTTCGCAAAACGGGATCGGGCGGCGGAGAAGGGGAGCGGCTCGTCGAATGTGAGTGTGCCGATGGGGGCCTTCGGCGGCGAAATCTCACGGTTGGTGAGGGTGATGTCGTAGATGTTTTTCTCCATGCGCTGCCACCTCGCTTCGTACTTGCTGACGACGGGGAGGGCGTGGTTCTTGCGGATCTGCAGGTCGTAGTCGCGCAGGGCGTTGAAGGTCTCGAAAGCGTAGGCGAAGTAGTTTTCGCTGTCGGTGCGCAGCTCCAGCGTGCCGTGCTCCTGCAAAACGCGTATCGACTCTTCGATGAAGGCTCTGGAGATGACGCGCCGGTGCGGCTTCTTGTCCCACGGTACGGGGAAGTGGACGAAGATCTTTTCGACACTGTTGGAGTGGAGCAGCTGCAGAAAGATCCGCGCATCGAAATCGGCGATCAGGACATTGTCGAGCTGCTGCAGCCGGCACTGTTTGATCACCTGCTCGATCGAGGGGCGATGGATCTCGATACCGATGACCAGCCTGTCGGGATGGGCTTTGGCCTGATAGAGGAGATGCCTGCCGCTGCCGAATCCCACCTCCACCAGCAGCGGCTTCTCATACCTGAGCGCTTCGGCGAAGTAGTCGAGGGGTTTGAGAATGGAGAAATCCTCTTTGCCGCTCTTTACCGCTCTTTGCGATTCGATATTGGAGAACGTCAGCTCGAGCCGATGGAGTCTGGCGAAGGCTTTGAGGGCGTTTTGCATCACGCTGACGGGGGAGAGGCGTGTGAGCTTGTCCCCTTTGATCAGGTAGTCATGCCTGCCGTTTCGTTCTCTGCGGATCACCTGCAGCAGAAAGTGTCGACCTTCGCCGTAGCGGGTCAGGATCAGCTCCTCGCCTCCGGCGGAGCGTGCACGACTCAGGAAGGTATACCCGTCCACCTCCTGCGGAAGCGGTGCAGGGGTGTAGGCCGGCGTCTGTATATTGGGCATCGGGCGCTATTGCAGGTCTCTGACTTCTACCGTGACCGCCTGAGAGGGCTCCGTGGGGATGCCCATCTCGTTGACACCGATGACATAGTAGGTATATTTGGTGTTGGGTTTGATCTTCTTGTCGACGAACCGCACCGGTTTGGCATCGCTTTTGAAGTCGACGATCTTGATCTTTTTGAGTCTCCAGCCATCCCAGTATTTCTTGACGATGGTGTAGCTGGCGACGGGATCTTTGGGCGGTGTCCAGGTCAGGATGACCGCATTGTGCCGTACGACGGCGCTGTTGATGACGGGGCCCGAACCGTTGCCCATCGTCTTGCCTCTGGCGACGATCACCCCTTTGGGGGACTCCAGCCCGTCGCTGTCGACGGCCGTCACTTGATAGAAACGCACTGCGCCGTCTTTGCCGATGCGGTCGGTGTAGGCGCGGTCTTTGGTCGAGGCGAGTCGGGTGTAGAGGCCGTCTTTGAAAGCGCTGGAGTAGATATTGTAGTGGTCGATCGTGCGCTCACCCTCGTTGGGATCGCTCCATGTCAGCTGGATCACTTTGGGCATGTTGTCGGTCGCGCTGATGCGGGTGATCGGTTTGGGCAGCGGCTTGGCATGTCCGCTCTGCGGCTCGCTCGGGGCCGATACCACTCCGTCGAAAGTCTTGGCACGGATGCGGTATTCATAGGTTTTGCCCGGCACGACATCCTGATCGATATATTCGACCGTCAGCCGGTTTCGCAGAATCGCCATCTTTTTCCAGTGCTTTTTCCCCGCTTCGCGCCGCTCGACGATATAGGCCTTGACGATCGGATTGGGGTGGGCGCGCCAGAGCAGCTTGATACGGTTGGGCAGATCGGAGATCACTTCGACCAGTATCGGCGGCTGGATCGTCCCTTTGGTGGAGACTTTTCGGGTCGTGTTGGTCAGTGATACGCGTCCGTCTTTGGTGAAGAGGGAGACTTTGTAGACATAGGTGGAGTTTGGTTTGAGATTGGTGTCGGTGTAGTGCGCCGCGTAGCGGTCGGGGAGTATTTTGATCAGTTTCCACGATTTGCCGTTTTCGCTGCGGAAGATTCTGTACCCTGCGACATAGTTCTGGATGACCGGCTTCCATTCGATGCCGATTTCGGTCATGGAGTTGATCGTTTTGAGATCCTTGACGACGGGCAGCGAGCGGTCGAGGCGCAACTCTCCGAATCCGGCCAGGGGGTTGGTGATATTTTTGGTGCTACAACCGCCCAAAAGCAGTATCAAACCTAGAAACAAGGTAACGGGGATCCATCTTCTCATGCATATCCTTCATCTGGAAATTGTGCGCCAGCATGCTCTCAAAATCCTCAAAGAGAGGCGCTTTTTTCAAAATCTTTTCACCCGTGGTAGGATGGATGAAATAGATCAGATAAGCATGCAGCATAACTCTGCCGATGATATCCCTTTTTCTCTTAAATCCGTATGTAAAATCATTTATAATATGGCGGGATAAGGAGTCCAGATGGACGCGGATCTGATGGGTCCTGCCGGTGTAGAGTTTGGCTCCGATCAGCTCCGTTTTCGCATCGTTGGAGAGGGCGAGTTTGACGAAGGCGCTTTTGGCTTCCCGTCCGTTGGGGACGACCGCCATTTTGGTGCGGTGGACGGGGTTTCGGCCGATCGGGCGGTCGACGATGATATCCTCTTTGAGCGGGAGATCGATGAGTGCGAGGTAGTAGCGTCCCATCGTGCGTGTTTCGAGCTGTCTGGAGAGTGCGAGATGGGCCCGGTTGTTTTTGGCGACGACGAGTGCACCGCTGGTCTCTTTGTCGATGCGGTGGACGATGCCGTGGCGCTCTTCGCCGCTGAGGGTGGAGAGGGAGATCCCTTTGTGCCGGAGCCAGTCTACGAGTGTCGGCTCTTTGACGCTCGGGGCGGGATGGATCGTCAGGTAGGGCGGTTTGTTGACGATCAGGATATCGTCGTCTTCGTAGAGAATCTCGACATCGAAATCGATCTCCTGCGGCATCCGGCGCTCCGTCTCGGGGAGGGTGAAGGAGATCGTCTCGCCGCCTTTGAGCTTGAGGCCGCACTTGCGCGTCTCTTTGCCTCCGACGGTGACACCGTGCGTTTTGATGAACTGCTCCACCTGATTGCGGGGCTGTCGCAGATGCTCCTGGAGCAGTTTGTCCAAACGCTGTGGTTTTTGTGCTATAATCTCCAAAAAAAGCTCCGCTACAAAGGTTTTGGGTTGTGATACAGATCGATCGGCGTATTTTTCTGCATTTCGATTATGTTCTGATCCTGTTGATACTGCCCATTATAGCGACATCTTACTTTCTGGTGCATGAGCTCAGCCCCGCTCTGGCGCACAAGCAGCTGGTCTACTTCGGTATGGGGGCGATCGCTTTCGGCTTCTTCTTCCTGCTGCCGATACGCCGCATGCTGTGGCTCATCCCGCTCTTCTACTGGCTCAATATCCTCATGCTGGTCGCACTCTACTTTCTGGGGGTGACGAAGCTGGGGGCGAAGCGCTGGCTGGAGCTGCCTTTCGTCCATTTCACGGTGCAGCCCTCCGAGATCATGAAGGTGGCTTTCATCATGATGCTGGCGTACCTGATCTATCAGCACCCGCCCGACGAGCGAAGCGGATACGGGCTCAAAGATTTCGCGAAATTCAGCATCTATATCCTGATTCCGTTCCTGCTGATCGCGGGAGAGCCGGATCTGGGAAGTGCGCTGATTCTGCTCTTCGTCGGATACGGCGTGCTCTTCATCATCGGGGTCAACTACCGCATCTGGATCGCGATCTTTCTGGCGCTTGCGATCGCCGCACCGCTGATCTACGCCAATCTCAAACCCTATCAGAAGAAGCGTATCAGCGATTTTCTGGCCGAAAAGCCCAGCTACCATGTGCGCCAGTCGATCATCGCGATCGGTTCGGGCGGCTTGACGGGGCAGCCCAGAGAGGGTGCGACCCAGACGCATCTGAAGTTCCTGCCGATCGCGGTGAGTGACTTTATCTTTGCCTTCTTTGTCGAGCGATTCGGATTCTGGGGCGGTGTGGCGCTGATGACGCTCTATGGCCTGATCGTACTCTATCTGATGCTGATGGTGCTCTACATGAAGAGCAACTACCTGATACAGAGCGTCGCCGCATCGCTGGCGCTGCTGATCTTTCTCTACAGCGGTGTCAATATCGCGATGACGATCGGGTACGCTCCGGTCGTGGGGTTGCCGCTGCCGCTTTTTAGCTACGGCGGGACCAGCTTCATCACCTTCATGATACTGCTGGGGATACTGGAGAATCTGCTCAGCTTCCGCCACGACAGACTCTACGACTCCGTCAGATTCGGTGAAGAGTAGTGGAATTTAAGCAAAAAAGAGCTAAAATACCCGCCTTCTGATTGAGGGTCTATAGCTCAGTTGGTTAGAGCACTCGGCTCATAACCGAGTGGTCCCAGGTTCGAGTCCTGGTGGACCCACCACCTCTT
>CAYLLC010000004.1:0-3623 GCA_964384355.1 uncultured Sulfurospirillum sp.
GCCGCCTCCGTCAGTGTGGATCTACTTGCAGCCGCAGGCAGGTGCTTTGACACAAGTCGGGTAGCTGGGAGTACACCCGCAACCGCAACTCTTCTTCGCACTACATCCGCTGATCGCCATGACAGCGACAGCCAAAACTGAAGCTAATGCTAACTTTGCCATATCTTTCTCCTTTACTATAGATGTAGGTTCAGTCTACACAAAGAGAAAAATAAAGGCAACCTTTCAGGCGCTCCGGCTGCCTTAAATTGTCATGTTGTTACAGTAGGTAATATTTTATTTACCTCCTCCGCATTTCCCTGCCTGACATTTCATCGCCGGTTTGACCTCTTTGGGTGCGTTGCCGCATTTGCCTGTGGCACATTTGCCCGGCTGGCACTTCATCGCGGGCGCTTTTTTCGCATCGCCGCATTTGCCGCTCTTGCACTTCATCGATTTCATCTGACAGTTGGATTTGAGCGCTCTGTCGGTTTTGACCTCTTTGGCCTGGTCGTTGCATGCCTGCAGTGACATCGCCGCAAACGCCAGCGCCGCCCCTATCAATAGCCCTTTTCCTGTTCTGATGATGCTTTCTCTTCTCATGGTTTTCTCCTTCTTTTGTTTGGGATGAGACGATGATTGTAACATACCAATATGTAGTCCTTGTGTAGTCGCTACATCAATGCTACACAAAAAGTCGCTATGATACCGAGATACAAAGGAGTCTCATGAACAGAAGGGTATTTCTATCTCTGGGTGCGGTCCTCTCCACCGCATCGGCATTTTTCGGCTTTTTCGGCCATCGCGGAGCGGATCGCTGGCAGCTGTTGCAGAGCATGCAAAACCACCTCTTCCCCGGACATGACAACTTCCCCTCCGCGGAGGATGTCCGGTCTGTGCGCTACCTGAAGATGGTGAGCCGCGACAGGAGCTTTGACCAAAAGGATCTGAAGTTCATCTTCGAAGGGGTCGACGAGCTGGTACGCAGGGGGTGGCGCGATCGTCTCTCCCGCCGGCGCAAAGAGGAGATCATGCAGCAGTTCGCGGCGACCACCTTCGGGAGCAACTGGATCGCGACGGTGCTCAACTACACCTTCGAAGCGCTGCTCGGCGATCCGATCTACGGCGGCAATATGCATCAGCGCGGCTGGAAGGCTCTGCGCCACCATCCGGGTATACCCCGACCCAAAGTGCCGTTTGGGAGGTTGTCATGAAGTATGATGTATGTATCGTCGGCAGCGGCGCGGGGGCGGGGCCCGTGGCGTACGAGCTGGCACTGGCGGGCAAGAAGGTCGTCATGCTGGAGAAGGGGGATTTCTATCGTGAGGGGGACTTCTCCAAAGATGAGATCGCCTTCTGCCGCCGCTCGATCATCACGCCCGATCTGAGAGAAGAGTACCACATGATCGAGGAGAAGATCGAGGGCAGATGGCGCGCACGATCGACCTACGAGCTGGGCTGGGACTTCTGGAACGGCAACATCGTCGGCGGCTCCTCCAATCTGATGAGCGGCTTTTTCCATCGGCTGCATCCCAGGGATTTTCGTCTGGCGAGCAGTTTCGGGGCGATCGAGGGGGCCAATGTCGTCGACTGGCCGATCAGCTACGCCGATCTGGAGCCCTACTATGCCAAAGTGGAGCGTGTGGTGGGTGTCAGCGGCCGTGTGACGCCTTTTCGTTTTCAGGAGCCCAGATCTACGGCCGATTTCCCCTATCCTCCGACCCAGGAGCAGCCGGTGTCGCAGCTGATCGATCGGGCATGCAAGGCACTGGGGATCGTCTCCGTCAGGACACCGCGCGCGATCCTCAGCCGCCCCAAAGGTGCGCGGGACGCATGCTACTACTCCAACTACTGCGGCAGCTACGGATGCAGCAGCGGTGCCAAGGGGAGTGCGCGTGCCGCACTGCTGCAGCCGGCGCTGCGCTCGGGCAATCTGACGATCCTCACCCGCCACCATGTCAAGCGCCTCGAAACCGACAAGGAGGGAAAGGTCACGGCGGCGGTCTGCGTGCATGCGGGCAAAGAGGTGGAGATCGGGGCGAAGCTCTTCGTCGTGGCGGCGCAGGCGATGGAGACGAGCCGACTCCTGCTCAACTCCCGCTCCGCCGCATTCCCCGACGGAGTGGCCAACCGCAGCGGGCAGGTGGGCAAAAATATGCTCTTCTCCGCAGGCGGTGTGGTCAGCGGCGATCTCGACGAGAAGATTCTGCCGCGCAAAGCGCTCTTTGCCGAGGGGCTCTTCGTCAATCGCACGATCAAGGACTGGTACTTCCTCGATGCGAAGACCAAAGGGGGCATCAGCGAGGCGATCTATGAGCATGCCAATCCGATCGTCAAGGCCAACCGCACCAAATGGGCGCCAGACGGCGATCTGCTCTGGGGGCGCAAGCTGCAGGAGCGGCTGCTGGAGCGATTCACGCAGAAGCGCAATCTGCAGTTTGAGATTTTCAACGACTGGCTCCCCAACGACGACTGCTTCGTGACGATCGACGAGACGCATCGCGACAAATACGGCATGCCGGTGGCGAAGCTGCGGATCGGCTCGCACCCCCAAAACGAAAAGATCGGCAATATCCTGGCGGATAAAACCGTCAAAGTGCTGGAGCAGATCGGCGCTACGGATATCCGCACTGCGATCGGCCCCTATCCGCCGCAGAATCTGCAGGCGGGGGGATGCCGCTTCGGCGACGATCCCGAGCACTCGGTGCTGGACCGCAACTGCCGTGCGCACGAGGTGGAGAATCTCTACATCACCGACGGCTCCTTCATGCCCACCGGCGGCAGCGTGCCCTACACATGGACCATCTATGCCAACGCTTTTCGCGTCGCCGACATCATCAAGCGGCGACTGGGAGTGCTATGAGAGGAAATTTAGGTTATACTTTCATATCATAATATTATTGTGTATTATTGCAAGGAGGATGATATGGCACTCACGGTTTCTATCGAAGCAAAGGCAAGAATCTGCAGGGTATTCGATCTCTCACAGCTGATCGATGCATCCGAGTTCGATCCGGCGGAGGTCGATCTCTCGCAGCAGGCGGATATACGGCAGCTCTACGAGTATGTGACCGAGTTCGTCGAGACGGGGGAGGTGGGTGCGTACGACGATATGCTCTTTCACCTGCATGGATTCGATCCGGAAGCCTGCGAGATCGTCATGCACGACAGAAAAGAACGCACGATCGATCCGGACGCGATCACGCTGCGAAACAGACCGGTCGCGGAGATCGTCGGCGATATGGAGCGTCTGCCTGCCGGCAAAATGGTACTGGCGACGCTGAGCACGGGCGATGCGCGCTGGGATTTCGCGGGACGCGAGGAGGTGGCGCAGGCCGATCCATCGGCACTGCAGCTGGGATATTACGACTGCGGAGGGGAGGGTGACAGCTACGAGATCGTGGCCAATGCACTCTTCGACTATCTCTGCGACACCTTCTCCACAGACGGTATCGCTTACGGCGGCGAAGCGCTGGAGCTGCAGGATTTTGTCTTTCATGAGCAGCAGGTCTACGGCGAGATCTTTGTCGTGACACAGGCACCCGACAGCGATCTGCGCATGCTGCAGCGTCTCGATCCCGAAGAGAGCGCGCTGCAGGATCGCGGATGGCAGCTGCTGGTCAATCGCTACAGCGATGTATAAA
>CAYLLC010000004.1:3723-50522 GCA_964384355.1 uncultured Sulfurospirillum sp.
CTTATGCTAAAATGCAGAGATATCAATTTACGAGGAGTGAAACGACTATGAAAGCGATACTTTTGGCGACACTGGCATGCGCGGGGCTCTTTTGGGGCGGATGTACGCAGGAGACGCAGAACAGACTCGGTCGTGCGATTCAGAACTGGACCGGTACCAACGGCGTGCTCGAAGTCTATGCGGGCAACAAACTGGTCCGGCGCTTTATCAAGATCGACAAGCTGACCACCGCGCGCAGTACGGACGGGGACAGCGACAGACCCTACCGGTTCGGGTACGGGATCCTGGACGAGAATTTCAACGGCAAAAAAGATGCGGGCGAAAAGCGCGTCTATTTCGAGATCAGCGACTATTCGACATCGTATGTCTTCTATGAAAATCCGCACGATTAAGAGTCTGTATGGATCTGATTGCACTCTTTGACAAACTGCTGCGCTACCGCTCGATCACGCCCGAAGACGACGGGGCGTTCGATTTCATCGAAGGGTATCTCGAAGCGTTCGAGACGATCTACTTCGAGAAAGAGGGGGTCAAGAACCTCTTCATGTACAAAAAATTCGGCGAAGGGGATCACCTCTGCTTCGCCGGGCATATCGATGTAGTGCCGCCCGGAGAGGGGTGGGCGAGCGACCCCTTCGAGCCGCTCCACAGAGAGGGCAAAATCTACGCACGCGGCACGCAGGATATGAAGAGCGGCGTGGCGGCTTTTCTGAAGGCTTGTAAAGATACGGAGCAGTTCGCCGGTACGCTCTCGGTGCTGCTGACGAGCGACGAAGAGGGCGATGCGGAGCATGGCACGATCGAGATGATCCGCAAGCTGGAGTCGATCGACTTCTTGCCCGACTATGTCGTCGTCGCCGAGCCGACATGCGAGGCGCGCTTCGGAGACGCGATCAAGATCGGCCGACGCGGATCGATCAACGGCGTCATCGAAAAGATCGGCACGCAGGGGCATGCCGCCTACCCCGAAAAGGCGAAAAACCCGATCCATATCGTCGCGCAGGTGCTGCCGCATATGGCGGGGGTCGATCTGGACGAGGGAGATGAGAATTTCGCACCGAGTAAATTCGTGATCACCGATATCCGTGCAGGGATGGAGGTGACCAATGTCACGCCGGGCAAACTGAAGATGATGTTCAATGTCCGAAACTCCACCAAAACGACCAAAGAGGATGTCGAGGCGTTCGTGCATCGCTACTTCCGGGATATGGATTATACGCTGGTGCTGAATGAGAGTGCGAAGCCCTTCGTGACCAATCGCGACTCCAAAGTGGTACGGAAAATGCATGCTGCTATCGCAGAGGTGACCGGCGTCGATGCGAAACTCTCCACGGCGGGCGGTACGAGCGATGCGCGCTTTTTCGGTGAGTACGGGATCGATACGGTCGAATTCGGCGTCGTCAACGACACCATTCATGCGCCCAACGAGCGCACGAGCGAGGCTGAGGTGGAGGGGCTCTATCGGGTCTTTTCGGAGCTGATCAGAAATTTTTAAAGGAGGCGGCATGATCAAAAGGGAGCTCTTCTTTCCCGAAACGGCGAAAGAGGATGAGATCGGCGGGGCGTACGACGCACTGCTGGCAGAGATGGAGAGCGGCAGGGTAGGCTACTATCGCCTGCCGGAGTCGGATATGCTGATGCGTATCGAAGCCTTTGTCGATGATTACGATTTCGAAGCCAAAGGGATTGAGAATATCGTCGTCATCGGTATCGGAGGATCCTCTCTGGGAAGCAAAGCGGTCGAATCGCTGCTCAGGCACACCCCGCAGCGCAACAGCCGACGGGTGCTCTTTCTGGAGAATGTCGATCCGGTAGAGATGGCCGCGCAGCTGAAAGATCTGAAGTTCGAAGAGAGCTTTTTCATCATGATCTCCAAATCGGGATCGACGATCGAGACCACATCGCATGTGAAGTATCTGATCGATCGTTTCGACGCACCGATAGAGAGCGAACGGTTTCGCGAGCGCTTCGCTTTCATCACCGATGCGGATTCGCCGCTGGATCGGCTGGGCAGAGATATCGGGGTGCCGGTCTTTCATATTCCGCACAATGTCGGCGGGCGCTTTTCGGTGCTCTCGGCCGTGGGGCTGCTGCCGCTGACGCTGTTGGGGTACGATACGCGCGCGATGCTCGCCGGAGCCAGAGCGCTCAAAGACTCCTTTTTCGCCCGCAAAGAGGATATGCTGGTGGCCAAAGCCCACCACTACGCCACCCACAGCAGACAATTTCCGATCAATGTGCTCTTCTCCTACGGGAGCGCTTTTCGGGAGTTCAACGCATGGTATGTGCAGCTCTGGGGCGAGTCGCTGGGCAAGATCGACCGTACGGGAGCGCATGTCGGTATGACGCCGGTGGGAATTATCGGATCGGTCGATCAGCACTCTTTTCTGCAGCTGCTGATCGAGGGCCCCAGAGACAAGACGGTGACGATGCTCAAAGTGGTCGATTTCGAAACGCCGCTGACGATACCGGAGGTCACGCTGCCGCATCTGGAGCAGACCGACTACATCAACGGCCACACTTTCAACGAACTGCTGGGTGCACAGTGTGACGCGACGATGGAGAGTATCATGCAGCAGGGGATCAGTGTCGACAGGATCGAAATCGGCAGACTCGATGCCTACAATACGGGCTATCTGATCTTCTACTTCGAGCTGCTGACATCGCTGTGCGGGCACTTTCTGGGGATCGATACCTACAATCAGCCGGGTGTGGAGCTGGGCAAACGGATCCTGAAAGCGAAATTTACCGAAGGAGAAGCATGAAAATCACCAAATGTCTATTCCCCGCCGCGGGATACGGTACGCGCTTTTTGCCGGTGACCAAGGCGATGCCCAAGGAGATGCTGCCGATTCTGACCAAGCCGCTGATTCAGTACGGTGTGGAGGAGGCGGTCGAAGCGGGGCTCGATACGATGGCGGTCATCACGGGGCGCGGCAAGCGTGCGATCGAGGATCACTTCGATATCTCCTACGAGCTGGAGCATCAGATCAAAGGGAGCTCCAAAGAGCATCTGCTGACAGAGATCCGTGCGCTGATCTCGAAGTGTACCTTCACCTACACGCGACAGATCGAGATGAAGGGGCTGGGGGATGCGATTCTCAAGGGCAAGGTACTGATCGGCAACGAACCCTTCGCCGTGGTGCTCGCGGACGATCTCTGTATCAACGAAGAGGGCGAAGGGGTGCTCTCGCAGATGATCGGGCTCTATCGCAAGTACAAATGCTCGATCGTCGCGATCATGGAGGTGCCGATCGAAGAGACCTACAAGTACGGCGTCATCGAGGGCAAAGAGATCGAAGATGGGGTCTATATGGTCTCACGCATGGTCGAAAAGCCCGAACCGCAGGAGGCGCCTTCCAATCTGGCGATTATCGGGCGCTATATCCTCACGCCCGATATCTTCGAGATGATCCAGAGCACCAAGCCGGGCAAAAACGGCGAGATCCAGATCACCGATGCGCTGATGCAGATGGCGCAGAAGGGGATGGTGCTGGCATGCAGATTCGAGGGAAAACGGTTCGATTGCGGCAGTGTCGACGGATTTGTCGAGGCGACCAACTATCTGTACGGGATAGAGAGGGAGAGGCATCAGTAGATTGCGGTCTGGCCGCAATCTCTGACTACTTAAGGTGTTCCGGGCTTAGAATTTGTATTCGGCACCGAAGGTGATCTGATCGATGTCGTCTTCGTATTTGGTGTAGTTGGTGTAGATCTTGTAGTTTTCTGTCAGATCGTACGCCGCGCCGATACCGCCGCTGAGCGCCAGATCTTTCTTGCGTACTTTCGAATCCATATTGGCTTCGTTGTTGGTGTAGATATTGAGTGTCGATTTGATACTCTCATAGACGACACCGAGTCTCGGTTTGATGCTCAGTCTGTTGATCTTCCAGATATAGGTACCGTAGAGCCCCAGTGACCAGAAATCGACATCATGCGTGCTGTTGTTGAATTTCGCTTCGGGTTTGCTCAGTGCGACGACACCCTCCATCTCGATTCCGATATCGCTGTAGATATCTTTGCCGGCGTTGAGGATCAGTGCCGTACCTTTGTCGAATTTGTCATTGTTGATGACATCCTGCATTCCCAGTGCCACACCCACACGATCGATATAGGACTCCTGCGCATCGGCAGCATATGCGGATATGCCGAGCAGCAGGCTCGTGATGCATGCGGTAAACATTTTATTCATAACAGACTCCTTAAGTTCCTAATCTTTATTATATAGAAAAAAGTTTAAAATAAAATTTAAGATTACGGTTATAGACCCCATATCGATAAGTTTACCCGATTCTTGTTATAATTACAGCATTATCCAAGATATATTGCAAGGAGCGGAGATGACAAGAGTGACGACCGAGAATGCACCGGCAGCGATAGGGCCATATTCACAGGCGATCAAAGCGAACGGCTTCATCTATACATCGGGACAGATTCCTCTGACACCGGACGGCAAGCTGGTAGAGGGTGATATTCATGAGCAGACCAGACAGGTACTGACCAATCTCAATGCAGTGCTCGAAGCTGCGGGAAGTTCGCTCGATCAGATCGTCAAGACGACGATCTATCTGACGAATATGGATGATTTCATCGCGGTCAATACCGTCTATGCCGAGTTCTTCGCCGGTTCGTTTCCTGCCAGAAGTACCGTAGCGGTCAGGACACTCCCCAAAAATGTGCAGATTGAGATCGATGCGATCGCACTCGATGTGGGCCAGGAGTACCATTTTTAATCGGGTATTAATCTTTTATTGGATAAAATCGCCCTTCAAATTTCAAACAAGGACATATGATGTATGCTATCATAAAGAACGGCGGAAAGCAGTATAAAGTCCAAGAGGGAGATTTTATCAATCTCGACAAACTTGGCGCTTCCCCGAAAGAGAAAATCACTCTTACAGAAGTGCTTGCCGTCAACGACGGTGAGCTGAAGATAGGTACACCTTTCGTAGAGGGTGCTAAAGTAGAGCTGGAAGTGGTCGCTGAGGGTAAAGACAAAAAGGTCATTATCTACAAAAAGAGAAGAAGAAAAGACTCCAAGCTGAAAAAAGGTTTCAGAAGAGAGTACACCAGAGTCAAAGTGACCGCTATCACGGCATAGCACTTAACACTATACAATAAAAAAGGGACGGCAGAATTTTTCTGTCGTCCCTTTTTTTATGCCTGCCCGAACGGGGAAAGCCCCGCCCGCAGCGCAGAGGCTTAAAGCTCTTCGGCGTGTTTGGCGAGGTACTCCGCGACACCTTCGGTATCGGCTTTCATTCCCTCTTCGCCTTTGTGCCAGCCGGCAGGGCAGACTTCACCATGCTCGTCCGTGAAGAGCATCGCATCGATCATTCTGATCATCTCGTCGATATTTCTACCCAGCGGCAGATCGTTGATGACGGCGTGTCTGACGATTTTGTTCTTGTCGATCAGGAACGAGCCTCTCAGCGCGACGCTTTTGTTGAAGAGGACGTCATACTTCTTGGCGATCTTTTTCGTGATATCCGCTACCAGCGGGTATCTGACCTGACCGATACCGCCTTCGCTGACCGGTGTGTTTTTCCATGCGAAGTGGGAGAACTGGCTGTCTACGGAGCAGCCGATCACTTCGATGCCTCTGGATTTGAATTCGTCGAGTCTGTGGTCGAACGCGATGATTTCGGAAGGGCATACGAATGTGAAGTCGAGCGGATAGAAGAAGAGGACGGCGCCGTTTTCTCCGAGGTTGTCGTAGAGCTCGAAATCGTCTACGATAGTGTTGTCTCCGAGGACCGCAGTGGCTTTGAAATTGGGTGCTTTGTTGGTTACTAACATGATCAGTTCCTTCTTGTAAGATTTATTTTCGGATAAATTTTATCTCATATATGCTTAAAAGCAGATTATCCGGAGGTGCGCAATCCTCTTGCAATCCTTTTTATGTCAAGGTAAACAAGATTTATTTTGCTACAATTATGCCGATTTTATCATAAATTTTCAGGAAAAACGATGTTGAAAGATTTTTTATTTACAAGTGAATCGGTGACGGAAGGTCACCCCGACAAAATGGCGGACCAGATCAGCGATGCGATACTCGACTATATAATAGAAAGAGATCCCAATGCCAGAGTCGCATGCGAGACACTGCTCTCCAACGGATTCTGTGTCATCGCCGGTGAACTCAAGACCGTCACCTACGCCCCGATGCAGGATATCGCCAGAGAGGTGGTGCGCGAGATAGGCTACACCGATGCGCAGTATGGCTTCGATTACCGCAGTGCGGGCGTGCTCAACGGTATCGGCGAGCAGAGTGTCGATATCAATCAGGGTGTCGATCAGGCCGGCGGAGAGATCGGTGCGGGAGATCAGGGGTTGATGTTTGGCTATGCATGCCGTGAGACCGATGTGCTGATGCCGCTGCCGATCCATATGGCGCATCGCCTGACGCAGGGGCTGGCACAGGCGCGCAAGAGCGGCACGATACCCTTTCTGCGTCCCGACGGCAAGGCGCAGGTGAGTATCCGGTATGTCGACGGCAGACCGGCCGAAATCGACACGATCGTCATCTCCACGCAGCATGCGCCGAGCGTCGAGCAGAGCACGCTCAAAGAGGCAGTCATCGAAGAGATCGTCAAGAAGAGTCTCCCCGAAGGGATCAAAGCGGACAATATCAAGTACCATATCAATCCGACCGGGCGCTTCGTCATCGGCGGTCCTCAGGGAGATGCGGGGCTGACCGGCCGCAAGATCATCGTCGATACCTACGGCGGCAGCTGTCCGCACGGCGGCGGCGCCTTCAGCGGCAAGGACCCCTCCAAAGTCGATCGCAGCGCGGCCTATATGGCGCGCTACATCGCCAAGAACCTCGTCGCGGCCGGTGTCTGCGACAAGGCGACGATCCAGCTGGCGTACGCGATCGGCGTCGTCGAGCCGGTTTCGATTCTGGTGGATACGCATGAGACATCGCATGTCGACGATACGAAGCTCGAAGCATGCGTGCGGGAGTTTTTCCGCCTGACGCCGAGGGGAATCATCGAGAGTCTCGACCTGCTGCGCCCGATCTACAAAAAGACGGCGGCTTACGGGCACTTTGGCAGGGAAGAGGAGCAGTTTGCATGGGAAAAAACCGACAAAGTGTCACAAATCAAAGACTATTTTGGACTAAAATAAGCCAAAACTATAATTTTAGAAATTTTTTAACTTCGGTATGTTATAGTTTGATTCAACTTATTGAAGTGAAGGAGAAAAAATGGCAGTAGTAATTACAGACACATGCATCAACTGTGGTGCTTGTATCGACGAGTGTCCGGTAGAGGCGATTGTCGATGACGAGGATAATCCGACAGGAGAAGAGATCTATTATGTATATGCAGACAAATGTGTCGAATGTGTAGGTTACCATGATACACCGGCGTGTGCCGAAGCGTGCCCGACCGAGGGATGTATCGTATGGGGTGACTGTACGGACGACATGACATGCTCTGAAAGCAGAGGTGAAAAAGGTGAGCCGGTAGTCGAAGACTAATTCCGCTTATCATCCTCCGGGAGAGCCCGTCTCTCCCGTATCTCTTCAAATATTCCCCGATTTAAACTTTATTATAGATTTCATTTGATATACTCTCAGCCTTTATTTTAAGACGAATATACGAATATTAGCTTTGGAGCATAATCAATGGAACAGACACTATCCATCATCAAGCCGGATGCAGTACAAAAAGGTGTTATCGGAAAGATAATCGACAGATTCGAGACCAACGGGCTGCGTATCGCAGCGATGAAAAAGATCAGACTCGACGACGAGACCGCAGGCGGTTTCTATGCCGAGCACAGAGAGAGACCTTTTTTCAAAGATCTCGTAGAGTTCATGACGAGCGGACCGGTCGTGGTCATGGTGCTCGAAGGTGAGGGTGCGATCGCCAAAAACAGAGAGCTGATGGGTGCGACCAATCCCAAAGAGGCGGCTGCGGGAACGATCCGTGCGGATTTCGCCGAGAGCATCGATGCCAACGCGGTACACGGAAGTGACTCCAAAGAGAGCGCAGCGCGGGAAATAAAGTATTTCTTTAGCGACATTGAGATATTATAAGAAATTATAAGTTTTATCGATGCGCATAGAGTTTCGTAAAATCACCCCCTCCGATGCGCCGTTTCGTCTCGAGACGGCGCACTATCGGTGTGAAGGGACTTTTCGCAAGCTCTCGCAGAAGCTGGTGGAGGTGTCGTTTCATCTCGATGCGAAGAGCACCCTCGTGTGCGACCGCTGCGGAGAGAGCTACGAAGCGCATATCGACCAGTCCCAGAGTCTCAGAATAGCCGACGGCTGTTTTGAAGGAGAAGACCTCGATGTGATCGAAGTCTTCGACCATTATATCGATTTCGATGCGATCGTATCGGGAGAGATAGAATCGATCAGGAGTGATTATCACTTCTGTGACACATGTAAAGAAAACGAAGGAGAATAATTATGGCAGTACCAAAGAGACGCGTAAGTAAAACCAGAGCCGCGAAGCGAAGAACACACTACAAACTGAGACTTCCAAAGCCGGTCAAAGATGCAGACGGAACATGGAGAATGCCTCACCGTATCAACAAAACGACAGGTGAATACAAAGCATAACACTACATGTATACTATAGCAGTCGACGCGATGGGAGGAGACCACGGTACTTCTCCCAACGTCAAAGGAACCATACTCGCACTCAAAAAGAGCAAAAAGAAGTTCAAAGTCATCCTCGTCGGTGACTCCTCCCTCTATCAAGAGAAGATACCCAAAAAACTGGCACCCTATATCGAATATGAAGAGACTACCGATGTGTTCGGCATGGAAGAGAGCGCTACGGATGTGCTCAAACGCAAAGACTCCTCGATCTATCGGGCGATAGAGCTGGTGCGGAGCGGGCGTGCCGATGCCGTCGTCTCGGCAGGACACAGCGGTGCGACGATGAGTCTGGCGACACTGCGCATCGGCCGTGTCGAAGGGGTGCAGCGCCCTGCGATCGCGACACTCATGCCGACGCAGACGGGCGGCAAGAGTCTGGTTCTCGATGTCGGCGCCAATACCGACTGCAAACCGGAGCACCTCTTTCAGTTCGCGATACTCGGAGAGGCGTATGCCGCGGATGTGCTCAAAGTAGAGAATCCGCGCGTCGGCCTCCTCTCCAACGGCGAAGAGGAGTCCAAAGGCAACGAAACGACCAAAGCGGCGTTCAAACTGCTCAGACAGATGGACGCCTTTTTGGGCAATGTCGAAGGCAACGACATCTTCAACGACAGTGTCGATGTCATCGTCTGCGACGGTTTCGTCGGCAACATCCTCCTCAAGACGAGCGAGGGCGTGGCCAGCTCGATCTCCAAACTGATCAAGATGAATATCAAACGCTCTCCCCGGGCCCTGACCGGTGCGCTGCTGATGCGCCGGGTATTCAAGCTGCTCAAAAAACAGATCGACTATGCCGAATATGGCGGTGCACCGCTGCTGGGTGTCAACAAAGCGACGATCATCTGTCACGGCAAGAGCAACCATATCGCGATCAAAAACGCCATCTATCAGGCGCTCTCGTTCGCCGAATCGGATATCAACGAGGATATCGCCAGAAATATAGCCCGGTATCAAATCGACTAAAAAGGATTCATCGTGTACGCTTCGTTTAAATCTATCGGGGCATATGTCCCCGCAAAGAGACTCACCAACAAAGATCTCGAGACGATCGTCGAGACCAGTGACGAATGGATCAGACAGCGTACAGGAATCGAAAACAGACACATCGCGGCGGACGACGAGTATACGAGCGATATGGCGGCAGCCGCCGCACGCACGGCGATCGCACGGAGCGGACTCGAACCTTCCGAAATCGATGCGATCATCTGCGCGACGATTACGCCGGACTACTTCTGCATGCCCTCTACCGCATGCGTCGTAGCGGACAAGCTCGGGATCAAATATGCGACGGCATTCGACATCTCGGCGGCATGCAGCGGCTTTGTCTACGCGCTCAATATGGCCAAAGCCTTTATCGAGTCGGGCATCAAAAAAAATGTCCTGATCATCGGCGCGGAGAAGCTGAGCGCGATCGTCGATTACAGCGACCGGACGACATGCGTCCTCTTCGGTGACGGTGCCGGTGCTGCCGTGATCGGCGCCACAGAGAGGCGGGAGGAGTCGGTGCTGGATATACACACCTCTTCGGACGGGGCGTATCAGGATTTTCTGATCACGCCGGGCGGCGGTGCGAAGCACCCATGTTCGCAGGAGGTGCTCGAGTCCCGCATGCACTATCTCAAGATGAAGGGCAACGAAACCTTCAAACTCGCCGTCAACACCCTGACCAAAGATGTGACGCGTATCCTCGAAAAGAATGGATTGACGAGTGAGGATGTCGACTATTTTATCCCGCATCAGGCCAACTTCCGTATCATCGATGCCGTCGGCCGAAAGCTGAAGTTTCCCGAAGAGAAGATCGTCCTGACCGTCGCGAAATACGGCAACACTTCCGCCGCTTCCATCCCGATGGCGATCAACGACTGGTACGAGAGCGGCAGACTCAAATCGGGAGATCTTATGCTGCTCGATACCTTCGGCGGCGGCCTGACATGGGGGAGTGCGCTGGTCCATTTCAATCAGCGCGAAGCATGAAAATCTACGAAGATCGCGATCTCTTTATCGAAGTCGAAGAGAGCGAGATTCCCTGGCTGAAGATCTTCACCCAAACCCCGTACAAAGAGCTCTCGGAGCTCCCCGCCCAGACGCGGGAGCGCCTTTTTCTCGTACTCGACATCGTCGAAAAAGAGATGCTCGCCTTTTTCAAACCCGACAAGATCAATATCGCATCTTTTGGCAACTATCTGCCCCGGCTGCATATCCACATCATGGCGCGATTCAGAAACGACTCCTGGTTTCCCGAGCCGACATGGGGCCAAAAGCAGCGTGAAGGGAGCTACAGAATGGAGCATTTCGAGAGATTCTGTGACAATCTGAGCGCGCGCTTAGAGTCCCTCCAGTAGGATCTGCCACAGCGTATCGATCTGCGCATCCGAGAGGAAGAGGGTATGCCCCTCTTCGAAGAGCTGTGCGATCCTGTCGATCGGCAGCGGGGTGTGGTAGAGGCAGTGCCGGTGTGCGGGGAGATATCCCCGTGCCAGCACCAGCTCCTCCGTGATCGGCGCATTGCAGAGAAAACAGACGAAATCTTCATGCAGCCTCCCTTCATGGCGCAGCAGCCGGATGTAGGCTTCGATGATGCAGCGTCTGGGGTTCTGCCGCTCCATGCAGCCGCTCGTCTCGTCGAGGAGGGTGAAGTAGAAGCTGTCGAGATCGTCTACATCGCGCAGATGCCGGTAGAGGAGCGTGAGAAACTGCTGCCAGTGGTAGAAACGCTCCCGGTCTGCGATCCAGGGTACACCCAGATGGAGGACATGACGCAGCTGGGAGATGGTCGTTTTGGGGCTGCTTCGGATCTCGAAATCGATCTTGAAGCCGAGGTGGATATTGGCGTGGCGTGCACCGTAAAATCTATAAAGTGTTTTTAAGCTGTTTTCTGTTAATAGCGTGACGAGCAGGTCTTCGTCTCTCACCTTGACGATGTGAAGTATATACCCTTGCATCGGCGTTCCTGCATATCATTCAACCATATTTTACCCTGTTTTGGCTATAATAAGCAACTTTTTATTAAAGGTTGTTTATGGATTTACTCAAAAGCTTTAAAGACAACTGCGGCTTCGGTCTGCTCGCAAACATTCACAATATCCCTTCCCATCAGAATGTCGAAGATGCCATCATTTCGCTGGAGCGCATGATGCACAGAGGAGCGATCGCGGCCGACGGCAAGAGCGGAGACGGCAGCGGACTCCTTTTCGGTATGCCGAAAGCATTCATGAAAAAGGAGGCGAAAAAGGCGGGGATCGACCTCCCCGAACAGTTCGCCGTGGGTATGCTCTTTCTCGAAGATGCGAAGCAGCAGGAGAAGATCGAAGAGATCTGCGCAGCCAACGACCTGCGTGTCCTGCTCTTCAGAGAGGTACCCGTCGATACCGACGCACTGGGAGATCAGGCGCTCGCTTCACTGCCCAGAATCGTGCAGCTGTTTCTGACGCCCAACTCCATCATCGCGACCAAACGCTTCGATGCACTGCTCTATCTGACCAGACGCCAGATCGAGAGAGCGTTCGAAGATAGCGAAGATTTCTATATCCCCTCCTTTTCGTCGAGCGTGATCTCCTACAAAGGGCTGGTCATGCCGACCCATATCAAACAGTTCTACAAAGATTTGAGTGATCCCGATTTTCAGGTAGGCTTCGCGCTCTTTCACCAGCGCTTCTCGACCAATACGCTGCCGCAGTGGCGTCTGGCGCAGCCGTTTCGTGCGATCGCGCACAACGGCGAGATCAACTCCGTCTCGGCCAACCGCTTCAACGCCGCGGCCAAGAGCGAATGGATCGAGAGTGAAGTCTTCTCCAAAAAGGAGCTTTCGGAGTGCCTGCCTATCACCAGATCCGACCAGAGCGACAGTGCGAGCCTCGACAATATGTTCGAGTTCCTGATCGTCAACGGCATGGACTTTTTCAAAGCTGCACGCGCCCTGATTCCGGCACCGTGGCAGAATGCGCCCCATATGGATTCGCATCTGAGAGCCTTCTACGAATACATGAGTACATGCTTCGAGGCGTGGGACGGGCCGGCGGCGGTGAGCCTGACCGACGGGCGCTATATCGGATGTGTCCTCGACCGTAACGGATTGCGTCCGGCCAAATATATCATCACCAGAGACGACCGTATCATCATCACCAGCGAGTACGGTGTGCTCGATGTCGACGAGGCGCTGATCGTCGAGCGTGGCCGGCTGCAGAGCGGCGAGATGATCGGCGTCGATCTGAAATTCGGCAAGATCATGAAGTCCGACGAGATCGACAACTACCTCAAATCGACCAACACCTACGCCGAGTGGCTCAACCAGAACATGACCTATCTGCAGGAGTTCGTGGAGTTGCCCTTCAACGAGACGAAGTGCTACGAGATCGAAGCGCTGGCACAGAAGCAGCGGCTGGCGAATGTGACCGAAGAGATTCTGGAGATGGTGGTCGAGCCGATGATGAACGACGGCAAAGAGAGCACCGGTGCGATGGGTGACGACACGCCGCTGGCCGCTTTTTCCGAAAAGCAGCGCAACTTCAGCGACTTTTTCAAGCAGAAATTCGCGCAGGTGACCAACCCGCCGATCGATCCGATCCGCGAAAAGGTGGTCATGAGTCTCAATACCGGATTCGGCGAAATTCGCAATATCCTCGCCGAAGATCCCGAGCATGCGATCCGTCTCAAAGCGATCTCTCCGATTCTGATGGAGGAGAAGTACGGTGTGCTGCTCTCGTTCGGTGACGAGAAGCATCCACGCTACCGCAAAGAGTACAAAAACAGAATCTTTTCGACCCTCTTCGAAAAGGATCTGAAAGGCTCGCTCGACCGGCTGGTCGGTGAGATCGTCCGCAGCGTGCGGGAAGATGGGGTGCGTATCATCATCCTCGACGACCGGTGCGACGACTCCAACATGAAGTATATCCCGATGCTGATGGTGGTGGGCAGACTCAACAAAGTGCTGCTGGAAGAGGGGATCCGTCACCTCACCTCCACGATCGCGATCACGGCGGAGGCGATGGATTCGCACGCATGTGCGACGCTGATCGCCTACGGTGCCAATGCGATCTACCCCTACATGCTCTACGCATCCGTGCTGCAGCTGTGCAAGCGAAACGGTATCTCGGGATACGAGCAGAAGCATGCTTTCAAAAATGTCCACCACGCGCTCGGCGCGGGACTGCTCAAGATCATGTCCAAGATGGGTATCGCGACGATCGCATCCTATCGCAACTCTTCGCTCTTCGATGTGCTGGGGCTGGGCAGAGAGATCGTGGAGGATTGTTTCTTCGATTCGCATGCGCTGATCCCGGGACTCGGCTACGAAGATATCGAAGCGCGTCTGGAGCGCGACTACCGCAAAGCGGTCGAAATCAGCGAGCGGACGAAACTCTTTCCGCTCGAGATCGGCGGCTTTCACAAATATATCAACGGCGACGAGCACCACGACTACGCACCGACCGTCATCACCAAGCTGCAAAATGCCGCGATATCGGGCAAACGCGAAGATTTCAAAGCCTATGCCGATACGGTCAACGGCCGCGGCCTCAAGATGATCCGCGACTTCTTCGTCTTCAAATCGGACCGCAAACCGATCTCCGTCGACGAAGTGGAATCCAAAGAGGCGATCTTCAAGCGCTTCAGCAGTGCCGCGATGAGTCTGGGCTCGATCTCTCCCGAGGCGCATGAAGCGCTGGCGGAGGCGATGAACCGCATCGGCGCGCAATCCAACTCGGGTGAGGGCGGTGAAGCGCCGGAGCGCCTGCACAGCTCACGCCGATCCAAGATCAAGCAGATCGCTTCGGGACGCTTCGGTGTGACGCCGGAGTATCTCAGAAGCGCGGAAGAGATTCAGATCAAGGTCGCACAGGGCGCCAAGCCGGGCGAGGGCGGACAGCTGCCCGGCCACAAGGTGACGCCGCTGATCGCATCGCTGCGCTATACGACGCCGGGCGTGACGCTCATCTCCCCGCCGCCGCACCATGACATCTACTCGATCGAGGATCTGGCACAGCTGATCTTCGATATGAAGCAGATCAATCCCGACGCGACCGTCACGGTCAAGCTGGTCTCTACGGCCGGTGTCGGTACGATCGCAGCGGGTGTCGCCAAAGCCTATGCCGACAAGATCATCATCTCCGGCGGCGACGGCGGTACCGGTGCGGCACCGCTGACTTCGATCAAATATGCGGGTAATCCGTGGGAGCTGGGGCTCAGCGAAGCGCACAACGCACTCAAGGTGAACGGCTTGCGCGAATTTGTCCATCTGCAGACCGACGGCGGGCTCAAGACGGGTCTGGATGTGGTCAAGGCGGCGCTGCTGGGTGCGGAGAGCTACGCCTTCGGTACGGCGGCACTCTCGATGGTGGGATGCCGCATGCTGCGTCTGTGCCATATCAACAAATGTACCGTCGGTGTGGCGACGCAGGATGAGCGGCTCAGAGAGCATTTCGTGGGCAATGTCGACCGCGTGGTCAACTTCTTTACCCAGCTGGCGGAGGATGTCCGTGAGATTCTGGCATCGCTGGGGTATCGCAGCCTCGAAGAGCTGATCGGGCGCAGCGACATACTGCAGGTGACCGACGATCCGCTCGCGAAGAAGTTCGACTTCTCCTCCATCCTCCGTCAGGTGGAGGGTGTCAATACATGCCGGCGCGAGAGCAACGAGCCGTTCGACAAGAACGAATATGAGAGAGAGATTCTCAAAGAGGTCTACAAAGTGATCGAGAATCCCAAGGAAAGCATCGTCGTGACCAAAAAGATCAGCAATCTCAACCGCAGCTTCGGTACGCTGATCAGCGGCGAAATCGCGAAATTCTACGGCAATACGGGACTGCCCGACGGCAGCATCACTTTCAAGCTCGAAGGGATCACCGGCCAGTCGCTGGGGGCGTTCCTGATCAACGGCGTCTCGATCTATGTACGGGGTGCGGGCAACGACTATGTCGGCAAAGGCATGAACGGCGGCAAGATCGTCATCACGCCGCAGACGCAGAGTGAGCGCTTCTCCTGCGCGGGCAACACCTGTCTCTACGGTGCGACGGGCGGCAAGCTCTTCGTCGCGGGAAGCATCGGTGAGCGCTTCGCGGTGCGAAACTCCGGCGCGATCGCCGTCGTCGAGGGTACGGGTGACCACGCATGCGAATATATGACCGGCGGTGTCGTCGTGATTCTGGGCAAGACAGGCGTCAACTTCGGTGCCGGTATGACCGGCGGCGTGGCCTTCATCTACGACGAGGAGCGCGAATTTTTCGACAACCTCAATCAGGAGCTCGTCAATGCGACGCGCATCGATACCGACGAATCGGACGAAGAGCGCCACTTCATCAAAAAGCTGCTGCGACAATACGTCAACGAAACATCGAGCAAAAAAGCGCAATATATTCTGGAGAATTTCAGACATACGCTCAGGGATTTCTGGATCGTCAGACCCAAAGATATGCGCAAAACACCGTTAAATCCGGACGAGGGGGATTAGAATATGCAAAACTTTACCAATTTGGAGCGGATCGAGCCGCTCAAGCGCGGTTCGAACGAACGCAAAAAAGATTTCAAAGAGATTTACGAAATTTTTAAACCTTCCGAAGCTGCCGGTCAGGCGGAGCGATGCGTGCAGTGCGGGGATCCCGGCTGTCACGACAAGTGCCCGCTGCACAACTATATCCCCTACTGGCTGCGTTCGGTGACATCGAAAAATATCGATCTCTCCTTCAAAATCTCCAACGAGAGCAACCCCTTTCCGGAGATCACGGGACGCATCTGCCCGCAGGATCGCCTCTGCGAGGGGGACTGTACGCTCGAGCAGGACGGATACGGTGCGATCACGATCGGTGCGGTCGAGACCTTTATCAGCGAGGAGGGGTTCAAGAAGGGGCTCAGACCCGAATTTCCCGAAAGCTTCAGCGACAAGAAGGTGGCGATCGTCGGATCGGGGCCTGCCGGATTCTCCGCGGCGACCTATCTGATGCGCTCGGGCGTCCGTGTCGAGATGTTTGAGAAGAACAACCGCCCCGGCGGATTGCTCACCTACGGTATCCCCAACTTCAAGCTCGAAAAAGAGGTGGTGTTCCGCAGGTTCAAATTCCTGCAGGATGCGGGGATGAAGCTCTTTTTGAATGTCGAAGTGGGCAAAGATATCGAGTTTAAAGAGCTGCTGGAGAATTACGATGCGGTCTTTATCGGGATCGGTGCGGAGAAATCCAAACGCGCCCATCTCCCCGGAGAGAACGCCGAAAATGTCTTTCTGGCGATCGATTTTCTGGTCAATATCCAGAAGAAGCACTTCAAAGAGGCGTTCGATACGAAGTATGAAGTGGCGGGCAAAAATGTCGTCGTCATCGGCGGCGGCGATACGGCGATGGATTGTATCCGTACCTCCCTGCGCGAAGGGGCGGCGAGCGTCAAGTGTCTCTATCGCCGCGATGCGCACAACATGCCGGGCAGCCGCAAAGAGTTCAAAAACGCCAGAGAGGAGGGTGCTGAGTTCACCTTCTACGCCGCTCCCAAAGAGATTCTCGTCAACGAGAAGGGCGAAGTGATCGGTGTGGAGATGCTCAAAACCGAGCTCTCACAGAAGGACGAGAGCGGCAGACAGCGTGTCGAAATCGTCGAGGGAAGCGAGTTTCGCGTCGATGCCGACGTCGTGATTCTCGCACTCGGATTCGATCCTGCGACGCCGAAATTTCTCTACGAGAACGGTATCGAAACCAACAAATGGGGCGGGATCATCGCCAACGAAGATCAGGAGACGAGCAAAGCTTTCGTCTATGCGGGCGGAGACTGCTTCCGCGGCAGCGATCTGGTCGTGACGGCGGCACAGGACGGCAAGATAGCGGCTCAGGCGATCGTCAAAAAGCTCCAGCCCGTATCCGGGAAGTGATGACGGCATCTCTGCAGAGCGATCCTTTCGTCGCTGCCGCGATACGCGCGAATCAGGAGCTCTACCGCACGCTGCGTCATCCCGATGCCTCGCGCTACAAAGCACTGCAGCAGGGGGCGGGCGGAGATATCACGCATGGGATCGATCAGCTTGCCGAAGATATCTTCGTGCGGCATCTGCAGGGGTTCGGCGAGATCCACTCGGAGGAGAGCGGCAGGATCGGCAGCGGCGCGAAGCGCATCTATCTCGACCCGCTCGACGGCAGCGACAATTTTCTCTCCAATTTTCCCTATTACGGCACTTCGGTCGCACTCGAGGGTGCGGAGGGGGTAGAGTCCGGCATCATCGCAAACCTCGCGACCGGCACGATCTATGTGCGGCACGGCGAACTTTTCGGCGTCAGCGGGCTCGACGGGATCGCATTTCGCCCGGTGATACCCAATCCCTCGCCGAAAGTCGGTATTTTCGAGAGAGGGTATCGGTCGTTCGACGGGGCGAACAGGCTCAAAAAAGCGAAGATCAAATATCGTATCCCGGGCGCGGTGGCACTCTCGCTGGCACTGGCGCCGGAGGTCTCTTTTGTCCTGATAGAGGGGGCGCTGCGCGATTTCGATGTCAAGGCGGGGCTCTACATGTGTGCCGATATGTATCAGCATAGCGCAAAGGATTTAACGATAATATGCCAAGAAGAAAAGATGTTTGATCAGCTCAGACAAATACTCCTGGAGAAGCGATGATGAATTTCGGTGATATCTTCAAAAATTTCAGAAAACAGCAGCCTTCCAAAGATGAAGCGCCGAGCCACTGGGTCAAATGCCCCAAATGCAACTCGCTGATGTACTACAAAGAGGTCGAAAACCTTGCGCAGGTCTGCCCCAAATGCAAATTTCACATGCGTATCGGTGCCGAGAAACGGATCGCGCTGCTGGCGGACAAAGGGAGTTTCGTCGAGTATGACGCGGATCTGATACCGGTCGATCCGCTCGGATTCGTGGACAAGAAATCCTACAAAAAACGGGTCGCAGAGAGTGAAAAGAAGAGCGGAAAACGCTCCTCCGTCGTCTCCGGGGAGTGTACGATCGGCGGCATGCCGACACAGCTGGTGGTATTCGACTTCTCTTTTATGGGCGGCAGTCTGGGCTCGGTAGAGGGCGAAAAGATCGTCCGTGCGGTCCATCGCGCGATCGAAAAGCGGCAGGGTGTCGTCATCGTCAGTGCCAGCGGCGGTGCGCGCATGCAGGAGAGCACCTTTTCGCTGCTGCAGATGTCCAAAACCTCCGCCGCGCTGAAGCGTCTGGCCAAAGAGGGGCTGCCCTATATCTCGGTCCTGACCGATCCGACGATGGGCGGCGTGAGCGCATCGTTCGCGATGCTGGGAGATGTGATCATCGCGGAGCCGGGTGCCCTGATCGGTTTCGCCGGGCAACGGGTCATCAAGCAGACGATCGGCGCGGAGCTGCCCGAAGGGTTTCAGCGCTCCGAATTTCTGCTCAAGCACGGTTTTCTGGATATGATCGTCCAGCGGCACAAGATGCAGCAGACGATCGCGGATCTGCTGCGCTATTTCGGGCATGAGATCGTGGCTGAAGGTGCGGTACGCCCCGTACCCAGAAGACGCAAAGAGGATCAGGTCGCAGCAGGGCAGCAGGAAACAGCCGGTTCGGGTGATGCGGCATAAGATCTACGCACTCTTCGATTTCGCACTCAACAGTGCCAGAGGCCTGAGCCTCGAAGCGTTTCTCTCTCTTCCCAAAGTCCGCCGGGCGACGATCCTGCAGTATCGCGACAAAGTCAACGACTTCGAAACCCGACGCGACAATATCCTTCTCCTCAAACGCCGGTTCGACGGTATCGTGATCGCAAACGACGATCCGAAGCTGGCCAAGCTGGTCGACGGACTCCATGTCGGGCAGGAGGATCTGTTACGATACGGAACATCTCCCGAGAAAGCGATCGCGAAGCTGCGCACCGATCTGGGGGAGCGCATGCTGGGACTTTCCACCCACAATGCAGAGGAGATCGCAAAAGCCAACGCACTGCCGATCGACTATATCGGGCTGGGAGCGTACCGCGCGACCCGCACCAAAGATGTCACCCATCTGCTGGGTGAGAGACTCCCGCTGCTGGCAGCCGGATCGAGACATCCGGTCGCCGCGATCGGCGGCGTAAAAAGTGACGATATGATCGACAATGTCGACTATCTGGTGCTCGGATCCGACCTCTATGAAGATTGATATCTACACGATCGAAAAGCACTCCCGCGACGCATACGGGACGGTCACTTCGGAGCTTGCCCGGATGATCGGCAGATATGCCGCCATACGCGAACACAACATCTTCAACAAAAAGATCGCCTCCGCCCAGAACAGAGATGCCGCACAGGCGCAGCAGAGCTATACCGAAGCGCTGATGCCCTACATGAAAGGGTACAGCATCGTTTTGCATCCTGAAGGGAAACTGCTCGATACTTTTGAATTTTATAAAAGTTTCGATATAAATACGAACTTAAATTTTTTTATAGGCGGTGCCTACGGATTCGAGCGATCGTTCGTGGACAAAGCCGATCTTGTGATCAGTCTGAGCAGATTGACGATGAGTCACAAAGTGGCGAAGGTCGTCTTGTACGAGCAGATCTACAGGGGATTGACGCTCAAGCACAACCACCCCTATCACAAATAAACAGAAAAAAGGAAGGCAAACGATGACAGATCAGGAATTCAAAGAGTTCGAAGAGATACTCAACCAGAGAAAAGCGCAGATATTGCAGACGGTCAATGACCGCGAAAAGGAGATCGCATCGCTCAAAGATGCGGATGTGAGCGACGAAGCCGACCATGCGACGATCAGTACCGACAGCGAGATCGAGCATGCGATCAACAGCAAACTGATGGACGAACTCAAAGAGATCGACTATGCGCTCTTCAAAATTTCCAACAAAACATACGGCATCTGTGAGATGTGCGAGGAGCCCATCGGCATCGCCAGACTGAAAGTCAAACCACAGGCGAAATATTGTATAGTATGCAGAGAAATCGTGGAAAAATCTTCATAAAAGGACTCTGCAAATGGGCTTGAAAAGGTACATCATATTTGGCGCGCTTTTCCTGATCGCGATGGGCGTTGCGGTCTATTCGTTTACCGGCGCTTACTATGCGATGCCGATCTCGGGCATCACGATCAAGCTCCCGGTAGCGGTATGGGTCATGATACCGGCGCTGCTGCTCTATATCGTGACGATTCTGCATATGATGTTCTACGGCACGGTCAACTTCGCGAGATTTCGCGCGATCAAAAAAGACAGCGAGAAATTTGTCGAAAACGCCAAGAAGGCGCTGCTGGGCAAACAGCTCAGTGCCGACGGCTATAAGAGCGAAGCCTTCAAGCTCCCCGGTGCGATACTGCCGCTGCTCAATATAGATCCCAAGCGCTCCGCACACCACCGCGTCTACGACGACGGTATCCAGGATATCCTCGAAGCGAAGCAGCGCATCAAGGAGGGTGAAGTGGTCGATCTCTCCAAATTCAACCTGCTCCCCGACAATGCGCTCGTCCTGCAGAATGCGGAGAATGCGCTCGCCAAAGACCGCACGTATGCCAAGACGATTCTGCAGAAGTGCGACGACAAACGCCTCTGTCAGAAAGCGCATCTGGCACTCGCCGAATACGCCTCGCTCGACGAGATCAAAAAGTATCAGGTCGAGCCTACCAGAGAGCTCTTCTATACGCTGATCGACCGCATCGACGCCAAAGAGAATCCCATCGAGCTGAGCGACGAAGATATCATCGAAATGATCCGTGAGCTCGACTTCACCAAAGAGGATTTCATCGCTCTGGCGAAAAAGCTCAAAACGAAGCTCAATCCCGACAGGCTGATTCTGCTCTTCGAGAAGATCGCGCATGCATTCCCGCATGAAGGCGGAGACGGCTATCTCTATGTCCTCTTCGATCTGCAGATGGTCGATACCGCACGCGAATATCTGGAGAATTCGAGTGAAGAGGAGTATCCGGTATTCAAATATCTGCTCTTCCTCAAAGACAGCGGCAAAAACTTCGATACAGACCTCTTCTTCAAATAAGCCGGTGGGAAAAGCGCTGATAGATTTCAGTAAAAAAGATCTGGTGGCGCTGGCGCCGCTGGCGGGCTATACCGATCTGCCGTTTCGGCATGTCGCCAAAAAGTTCGGCGTCGATCTGACCTACTCCGAGATGATCAGTGCCAACGCGATGATCCACCACTCCAAAAAGACATTTCGCATGATCGAAAAATCGCCTCTGGAGACCCCCTATATCGTACAGATCGCCACGGGCGATCCCGAAGTGGCGAAGCGGGCGGTCGAGATTCTCAACGACATCGAGGGGATCGACGGCATCGATCTCAACTGCGGATGCCCGGTCCCCAAAGTGGTCTCCCAGAACTCCGGCTCATCGCTGCTGCAGGATCTCGACCAGATGGCAAGGGTCGTCGAGACGATCAAAAAACACTCCAACAAACGCTACACATCGGTCAAGTCGCGGCTGGGCTTCGCGGAGAAGATCCCCGAAGAGATCGCCCGTGCGGTCGAACAGGCGGGAGCCGACTTTCTGACGCTGCATGGACGCACACGCGCCGGAAAGTACAAAGCCCCGGTCGATTACGATGCGATCCGTCGCGCCAAAGAGGCGGTCAAAATCCCCGTCATCGCCAACGGCGATATCAAATCGCTCGACGATGTCCGAAAAGTACGGGAGATGACCGGATGCGACGGGATCATGATCGGGCGCGGGGCAGTGGGCAATCCCTGGATCTTCTATCAGATCAAAGAGAACCTCACCTATCTCGAACGGGAGAAGATTCTGGAGGTGGTGCTGGAGCACTACGACGCCATGATCGATTTCTACGGTCCGAAGGGGGCGACGATCTTTCGCAAGCATGTGCATACCTACTCCAAAAATTTCCCGAACGCTTCACAATTTCGTGATAGCATCAACCGTATCGAGGATGTCGCCGAAATACGGCAGATGATAGTCGACTTTTTTAGCAATTAATGGTATAATCGTCCCTTGTAATGGGGCATTTGTCATTCACCTGTCTATTTCTCAGGCTTCATTTCAGACAATATACGACAGAAGGATCAGATACAGATGTTTTTCGATGACGACGACGATATCTTCGGGGGAAGCCCGAAGAGCAAATATTTCGACATACTCTTTCATGCCAACCGAAACCTGGTAGAGGAGGAGTTGACGGCCAATCTGCAGAAGCTTGCGGCTCTGGAGCTGCTGATGGAAGAGATGATGGGCGAAGATAAAGATATCATGCAGATCGTGCAGAACTTTATCTGGGAGAACCAGGACAAAATCGATAAGAAGACGACCGATCTCTTTATCGAAGGTATGGGAAACATTCTGACGAAGAATGAGTAAGCTTTTTGCCGGATTGCTGCTTTTTGGTGCGGTGCTTGGCGCCAATGAAGCCAATTTCGGCTTTGTACATCGGTTTGTGCTCAAGAAGGATCAGATCGCGGAAGTGATCGTCAAAAAGGATTATCCCAAGAGCTTCGCCAGAGAGGGTATCCTGCGGTTTCGCTGGACCCTCTTCCAAAACAGCCGTCTGATACTGCTGGCCGATTACGAAGGATTCAGATATCAGTATACGCTGATGCAGCGGTATGGACGCGACAGTGTCAAAATCTATCTGACGGGAGATTACAAGCGCATCGACTACCGGCCGTTCGTGCTTTTGACATTCGAAAAATTCGATATGTCCAAAAAGCGTGCGACGCTGCTCGCGCAATTCAGTGATCCCCGGAAGAGATTGGAAATTAAAATTAACAAACCAAAACGATAAAGGTACCTATGCTCGAAAATGTCGAATCGCTTATGCTCTCCTATGTCGACGAGGTGGATGCGCATGCTTCGTCACTCTACACGCTGATTCCCAAAGGGAAGCGTCTGCGTGCGAAACTGATTCTGCGGATCGCACCCGACGAGCAGGATGCCCCGAAGCTCGCCGCTATCGTCGAACTGATCCATGCCGCCAGTCTGCTGCATGACGATGTGATCGACGAAGCGACGACCCGCAGAGGCACGCCCTCGATCAACGCTTCGCACGACAGCAAGACGGCGGTGATGCTGGGAGATATTCTCTACTCCAAAGCCTTTTTCGAGCTGAGCGGGCTCGATCCGTGGATCGCGCGCCGGATATCGGATGCGGTGACGAAGCTCTCCGCCGGGGAGCTGCTCGATGTGGCCTACTCCGAGGCGCTGCAGCTGGATGAAGCGAAATATTTCGACATGATCTACAAAAAGACGGCGGTACTGATCGAAGCGACGGCAGCGAGTGCCGCATATCTCGCAGGCAAAGAGAGCGAAGCCTTCGCACGCTACGGCAGAAACCTGGGGCTGGCGTTTCAGATCATCGACGATGTGCTCGACATCACGGCCGACAGCAGCGTGCTCGGCAAGCCTGCACTGGCGGATTTCAGAGAGGGCAAGACCACACTCCCCTACATCTACCTCTACGAAGCACTGGGGGAGGAGGATCGGCGCCGATTGGGCGCGCTCTACAAAAAAGCGCTCGATGCTGCCGAGGTAGCATGGCTGAGAGAGAAGATGCAGGAGAGCGGTGCGGTGCTCAAAGCGATCGAAAAGGCGCAGCAGCTGGGGCATGAAGCGCTGGCCGCGATCGCCGACGAGCAGAACCCCGCACTCGAAAAAGTGATCAGAGATATGATCGAAAGGGAGTTTTGATGCGCTACATGATCGCCAGCTTCACCCACAAAAACACCAATATCGAAGTGCGCGAAAAGCTCTCCCTCTCCGACGAAGCGCTGCGGAAAAGTTTCTACGACCGGCTCCTCGCTATCGACGAAGTCAACGAGGCGCTGGTCCTCTCCACATGCAACCGCGTCGAAATCATGGTCAGCGTCAGAGCGGTCGACGGCGTAGCGGAGCGGATCCTCGATGCCCTTTCGCTGGTGACCGGCGTGGCGCCCGAAGCGCTCGATGGCAAAGGCGAGATCTATGTCGATGCCCATGCGATTCACCATATCTTCAGCGTCGTCTCTTCGCTCGATTCGCTGGTGCTGGGTGAGACGCAGATCGTCGGTCAGGTCAAGGACGCCTTCAGCTTCTCCTACGAAAACGGCTACAGCGGACAGAAGATCGCACGCGTCATGCACAACGCCTTCCGCTGCTCCGCGACGGTGCGCAACGCCACCGACATCTCCAAAAACCCGATATCCGTCGCCAGTGTCGCCGTCGCGAAAGCCAAAGAGATCTTCGGAGGCAATCTGGGCGGCTATACGGCGGTGGTCGTCGGGGCAGGGGAGATGGGAGAGCTGGCATGCAAGCATCTCGCCAATGCGGGAGCCAATCTGCTGATCGTCAACCGCGATATGGAGAAGGCACTGGCGCTTGCGAAGCGGATCGATCAGGTGACGGTGACGGTGGAGCCCTTTTCGGAGCTGCCCAGACTGGTCAACCACTATCGGCTGCTCTTCTCCGCGACGGGTGCGTCGCATCCGATCATCACGCGTGATATGGTCGAAGAGACCACTTTCGAGCGGCACTGGTTCGATATCGCGATACCGCGGGATATCGAAGAGAGCGACTTCGCGGATATCACGATCTATGCCGTCGACGATCTGCGTACGATCATGCAGCAGAATCTGAAGCAGCGTGAAGCCAACGCACGCAAAGCCTACGAGATCGTCGGGCAGTTCACCGACGATTTTTTCAAGTGGCTCCAGACCCTTTCGGTCGATCCGATGATCCGCGAGATCCGGGAGATGGCCAGAGCATGCAGCCGCAAAGAGCTGAGCCGTGCGATCAAAAAGGGGTATATCCCCGCAGAGTACGAGAAGCAGATCGAGAAGATCGTCCATCAGGCGTTCAATTCGTTTCTCCACCATCCGACGACGATACTCAAAAATATCGCCGAGCAGCCGCAGGCGGATACGGTCGTACAGTCGATTCAACTCTTCTTCGGGCTCAACGCCGACCAGCGCAAGGCGCTCAATACCTACAAATGCGACTATCAGATAGAGAAAGATTTAGCCAAAAAGGAGCATAAGTGAGACTCAGCAGACTCTTCGCACCCACGACCAAAGAGGCACCCAAAGATGCGGTGCTTCCCAGCCATATCTACCTCGTCAGAGGCGGTTTCATCGCACAGATCGGCAGCGGTATCTACAACTACCTGCCGCTGGGCAAGATGGTCCTCGACCGTATCAGAAGTATCGTCAAAGAGGAGCTCGACAGTGCGGGGTGCCAGGAGGTGCTGCTCGGTTTCGTGACCCCTTCGGAGCTCTGGAGAGAGAGCGGCCGGTACGAGAAGTTCGGCAAAGAGCTGCTGCGCTTCAGGGATCGCAAAAACAACGAATTCGTCCTCGGCCCCACGCATGAAGAGGCGATGGTCGATCTGGTACGCAACCGTGTGCGAAGCTACAAGCAGCTCCCGCTCAATCTCTATCAGATCCATACCAAATTCCGCGACGAGGCGAGACCGCGTTACGGCCTGCTGCGCGGGCGCGAATTTATCATGAAGGATGGATACAGCTTTCATGAGAGCGTGGAGGATATGCAGCGCGAGTATGCTCTGATGGAGCGCACCTATTCGAAGATTCTCGACCGTCTCGGACTCACTTACCGCGTGGTCGAGGCGGACAGCGGCGCGATCGGCGGCAGCGGCTCGAGGGAGTTTATGGTGCTGGCGGAGAACGGCGAAGACGATATCGTCGTCTGCCAAGGGTGCGACTACGCCGCCAATATCGAAGCGGCCCGACGCAAACCGCGCGAGATCGATGCGTCGGAGGTGGAGATGACGCCGGGCGAATTTCATACACCCGATGTCCGGACGATCGACGAACTGCGCGACTTTTTCAGAATCGGACCCGATTTCATGGTCAAAGCGGTCGCCAAAAGAGCGATCTATCCCGATCATGACGAGATCGTGCTCTTTTTCCTCTGCGGCTCCGATACGCTGCAGGAGACCAAGGCGCTCGGGGCATGCGGGGCGCTGGAGCTGGTCGACGCGACGGAGGAGGAGCTGCGAGAGGCGGGGCTCGTGCCCGGCTATATCGGCCCCGATGCCGAAGGAGTGGCCAAATATGTCGATGCCGAGCTGCGTGACCGGGAACCGCTCATCTGCGGTGCCGATCGGGAGGGGTACCACTTCGTCGGCTATTCGATGAAGGGGAAAGATTTCGACTACCGGGATCTGGTCACCGTCGAAGCGGGCGATGCATGCGCGAGGTGCGGCGGCGTGCTCGAAGTGACCAAGGGGATCGAAGTGGGGCATATCTTTCAGCTGGGTACACGCTACTCGGAGGCGCTGGGCGCGACTTTTCTGGATCGAAACGGCAAAGCGCAGCCTTTCGTGATGGGGACCTACGGGATCGGTGTGAGCCGGCTGGTGGCGGTCGTGATCGAGCAGCACCATGACGACAAAGGGTGCCTCTGGACCGACGAGACGACGCCGTTTGAGATCATGATCATCGTCTCCAATGTCAAAGACGACGCCCAGCGCGAATATGCCGAGCAGCTCTATGCCAGGCTGCAGGCCGCGGGCAAAAGGGTGCTGCTGGATGACCGCAACGAGCGCTTCGGATTCAAGATGAGCGATTTCGAGCTCTTCGGATTCCCCAAAGCGGTGATCGTGGGCAAAGGGCTCAGGGAGGGGAGCGTGGAGATCGTCGATCGCGGAACGCTCTCCAAATCCTCCGTGCCTGCCGATGCAGCCTACGACAGTGTGATGGAGTCGTAGTGTTCTATTTTCTGCTCTATTTTTTTCTGGAAGTGGTCGTCACGGTCGATCTGGCCAGCCGAATCGGCGGTCTGGCGACCTTTTTCGAGATCATTCTCACCGCTTTTATCGGTGTCTTTTTATTAACCAACTTTCGATATACTCTCGCACAAAGCATGACAGCGCTGATGTCAGGCTCTATTACCGTAGAAGAGTTTCAGAAGATGAACATGATGTCGCTGCTGGGGGCGGTGCTGCTGATTATCCCCGGCTTCTTCAGCGATATCGTCGGTGTTCTGCTGCAGTTTGGTTTTTTTGGTACATTTGTTGCTAAAAAGATCCTGCATTTAAAAGAGAAAAAAAGAGCTAAAAAAGGAGAACATGAAGATGCGATTGATGTCGAAATTGTTGATTGCGACGTTATTGACAAGTAGTGTCGTCACATTCGGGTGCAGTAAAGAGACACCCAAAAAAGAGGATAAAAACGCGGCTCATACCGTCAAGCATGATACGAAGCTCACACCCGAGCAGAAGAATCAGAAGCGTATCCTCGAATATGTCAAAAGAGCGATCTCGGTCAACCGGGACTACAAACTCAAAGGGATCCGTATCCGACAGGCCAAAGATGTCAAGGACCTTCCGGGCTGGAAAGTCTATTTTCTCGATATCGATCTCTCGATCATCAAGCAGAAGGGCAAAGAGATCACGGTGCATGACAAGATCTTCAGCAACGGCAAATATATCGTGCGGGACTTCATCAACATCGTCAACCGCTCCTCGCTCAAGGATAAGCTGGTTCCCGATATGGATGCGAGCTACTATCGCAAAGACCACCTGATCTACGGCAAGGAGAGCGCTCCGAACAAGATCGTCGTATTCAGCGATCCGATCTGTCCGTTTTGCCAATCCTACATGCCCAAGCTCCTCAAAGCGGCCAAAGCGCATCCGGACAAGATCGCGCTCTACTACTATCACTTCCCGCTGATCATGCTGCACAAAGAGGCGCCGACGGTGATCAAAGCGGCGATGGCAGCCGAGAAGCAGGGTGTCAAGGATGTGATGCAGAAGGTCTATGCGCAGAAGTTCAACCTCGATACGGCGGATGAGAAGAAGATCCTCGCCGCGTTCAACAAAGCGATGGGTACGCACATCACTGCCAAAGATATCCATGCCAAAGATATCGAAGCGCGCTACAACGAGGACAAGAAATTCGCCGACAAGATGATGATCAGCGGTACGCCGACGGTCTACTTCAACGGCAAAAAAGATTTCACACGCAAAAAGTATCTTGAAGCGATCAAGAAGTAATCGAGCCGGTGCCGGCATAGCCGTGCCGACACCGTAGAGAAGAGAGGAAGCATGCAGAAACTGATCATCGCCACCAGAGGCAGCAAACTGGCACTCTGGCAATCCGAACATATCAAAGAGGTTCTCGAGAGCCGCCACGAAGGGCTGGAGGTCGAACTCAAAGTGATGAAGACCAAAGGGGATATCATCCTCGATACGCCTCTGGCCAAGATCGGCGGCAAAGGGCTCTTCACCAAAGAGCTCGAAGATGCGATGCTCAGAGGCGATGCCCATATCGCCGTGCACAGCCTCAAAGATGTGCCGACGGAGTTTCCCGAAGGGCTGACGCTGGGAGCGATCACCCGGCGCGAAGATGTGCGCGATGCGCTTCTGAGTGAGAAGTATGCCGATATCGACGCGCTTCCCGAGGGTGCCGTGGTCGGTACGACCAGCCTCCGACGCCGCATGCAGATACTTGCCTACCGCCCCGATCTGCAGATCAAGAACCTGCGCGGCAATGTCAACACCCGGCTGCGCAAACTCAAAGATGGCGAATATGACGCGATCATTCTTGCCGCAGCGGGGATCAACCGCCTCGGGTTGCAGGATGAAGTGCGCCACTTCTCGCCTATCTCGACCTCGGTCATGATTCCCGCGATGGGGCAGGCGGCACTCGGTATCGAGTCGGTCGAAGATCCCGAAGTCCTCGAACTGATCTCCGTACTCAACGACGAAGAGGCGAATATCGAGACGACGGTCGAGCGTGATTTCGTGACGGTCCTGCAGGGGGGCTGTCAGGTGCCCATCGGCGTCAATGCGAAGCTCGGCGAGGAGCAGATCCAGGTGCGTGCGATCGTGGGACTGCCCGACGGGAGCGAATCGATCAAAGAGAAGCTGGTCGTACCGCGCAGCGACTACAAAGCGATCGGCAGAGAGCTGGCGGATATCATGATCGAAGCGGGCGCGGTCAAGCTGCTCAAACGCGCCGAGGAGATTGCCCTCAAAGAGATCTTATAAGCGTAAAGGAAGAAGCATGCAAAAGGCGATAGCGTTACTCAAAGAGCACCATCTGCTGCGTGTCATCGAGGAGCCTCTCGATATCGATCTGGAGATCCCGCATGTCGCATATATCGAGGTCAAAAAATCCGATTCCAAAGCACTCCTCTTCACCCGTCCGGTCTCCAAAAGGCTCGGTCGCGAATTCGACACCCCCGTCTTGATGAATGTCTTCGGCTCGCACGAAGCGACGACGCTCTTTCTGGGCAAGAAGGCGGACGATATCGCCGCGGAGATCGAGACGCTGCTCAAGCTCAAGCCGCCCGCATCGCTGATGGAGAAGCTGGGGATGCTCTCCCGGCTCTTCGCCCTCAAAAATGTCTTTCCCAAACGCCTCTCTTCGCAGGGGGCATGCCAGCAGCGTATCATGCGCGGCGAGGATGTCGATCTCTATTCGCTGCCGATTCTGAAAACCTGGCCGCAGGACGGCGGCCCCTTTATCACGATGGGGCAGGTCTATACGCAGTCGCTCGACGGCGAGCGCAAAAATCTGGGGATGTACCGGCTGCAGCTCTACGACCGAAACCATCTGGGCATGCACTGGCAGATTCACAAAGATTCGGCCAATTTTTTCCACGAATACAGAGCCGCGGGCAAACCGATGCCGGTCTCCATCGCGATCGGCGGCGATCCGCTCTATACATGGGCGGCGACGGCCCCGCTGCCGCATGGGGTATTCGAGTTGCTGATGTACGGCTTCATCAAAGAGGAGAGCGCGAAACTCGTCAAATCGATCACCAACGAACTCTATGTCCCCGAAGATGCCGATATCGTGATCGAAGGGTTCGTCGATCCTGCGCAGATGCGTATCGAGGGGCCGTTTGGCGACCACACCGGCTACTATACGCTGGAGGAGGAGTATCCGGTACTCGAGGTCGAGGCGATCACGACCAAAAAAGAGCCCGTCTATCTCGCGACCGTCGTAGGCAAGCCGCCGCTGGAAGACAAATATATGGGATGGGCGACCGAGCGTATCTTTCTGCCGCTGCTGCGGACGACGGCTCCTGAGCTGATCGACTATGTGATGCCCGAAAACGGTGTCTTTCACAATCTGATCATCGCCAAGATGCGTACGCTCTATCCCGGGCATGCGCGCCAATTCATGCATGCTTTCTGGGGCGTGGGGCAGATGAGTTTCGTCAAGCATGCGATCTTCGTCGACGAAGATGCGCCCGATCTGGAGGAGTATGACGATCTGGCCGACTATATCCTCGACCGGGTACAGGTGGACAATCTGCTCATCTCCGAAGGGGTCTGCGATGCGCTCGACCACGCCAGCGACCAGTTTGCCTACGGGGGCAAGCTGGGTGTCGACTGTACGGCCGACAATGTCCACTTCCCGCAGAAAGATCTGCTGGAGGATGCGCCGCTCCTTGCTCTGATGCAGGAGCTCGAACCCACCATTCAATCGATCCGACAGTACAAAACCTACACCAAGACGCCGATCTGCGTCATCGCGATCGAAAAAGCGCAGCCGATCCGCGAAGTCTACGAGAAGCTGACGGCTCTCAAAGCGCATACCAAGCTGCTGGTCTTCGTCGATGCCGCACGAAACGATCTGGAGAATCCCTACATGCTGCTGTGGCGGGTCGTCAACAATATCGACGCCAAACGCGATATCTTTCTGCAGAAGGAGTTCATCGGCATCGACGCGACCAACAAAGGGGAGATCGAGCAGTTTCCCCGACGCTGGCCCGACGATACCGACTGCGATCCGGAGGTGATCGCGTCGCTGCGTGAGAGAAAGATCATCGATGTCGACGATGTATTTTTGAAAAAATACTATATCTGAAAGCCGCACATGCGGTACCGTTCAGCCGCTCCCGACCTTCCCGGGAGCGAAAAATGTCCGATATTTAAAAAAAAATTAATGAAATAAAAGTTGTTTTAAAGTTTATTTAGTATTATGTATTATCAACTATTTTACAAAAGGAGTTCAATGTGAAAAAGATATTACTTATGGCAGCGACAACATCACTGCTGTTTGCAGGTGCCGATATCGAGCCGATCGTCGATTACGACAAACAGGATGTAGAAAAAGCGGTAGAGACGGTCAAGCCCGTCAAACCCGCACCGGCACCCGTACCGGTCGTATGTCCCGCACCGATGCCCGTCAAACCCGCACCCAAAAAGTGGTATGTCGGACTCGACGGCATGGGCGCGCAGTTCGAGACCGATTCGGGCAAGTGTAACAAGCTGGCGGTCGCCGTGGCGAAGCTGGGCTATGACTTCAACAAATACTTCGGTATAGAAGGGCGTGCAGGCTATGGCCTCAACGACGCGGATCACGATGCCGGCGGTACGACGAAAGTCAAAGAGAACTACGGCATCTACCTCAAACCGATGCTGCCGCTGGGTGAAAAAGCGCATCTCTTCGGTCTGCTCGGATATGCCAAAGCGAAAGTCGAGAGCAAATGGAAAGCGGGCAGCAATAACGGTGCACTCAAAGGTACGGTGGACGAATCGAGCCCGTCATTCGGTCTGGGTCTCAACTATGCGATCAACGACAGATGGAGCATCGTCGGCGAAGGCGTGCGACTGCTGCACAAAGTCGACGGCACATTCGATGTCAAAGGCAGCAGCACGACGAGAAAAGAGAGCGATATCAACCTCGATACTTTCGGCCTCGGCGTAAACTACAAATTCTGACAACCTTGCCGGGGCTTCGGCTCCGGCGTGACACTTCCCCGACACTATCATGATAAAAACTATTCTCATCTATATACTGTTTCTCTCTGGAGTATACGCTTTTGCCGATGCCGGGCAGCATGGCGTATGTTGCAAAGAGGAGCTGCTGCAGACCCTCTCCGAAAACAGGCAGATACGGCACTTCGAAGCGCTGGGCGATCTCTATCACCGCGAAGGGTATCGACTGCTCTGGAAGGTGCAGGATATCGAGGATCTGATCCGGGCTGCAAAGGATCGGGAACTCAACTACCGTGCATACGCCTATCACACCGAGACGATCGAGAGATTGCTGGCGAAAAAAGCGGTGGCGGGGCTCGATCATGCGGAGGCGGCGAGGCTCGACCTGCTTGCCGCCGATCAGTTTCTCTCCCTCGCAAAACTCTTTTACGAGGGAGAGATCGACTGGCATACGTTCCGTCAGGAGCTGGAGGCAGACCCTGAGAAGCATCTGGTATGGGAGCCAAACCCCCGCAGGCACGACTATGGCTCCGAGATGCTGCAGGCGCTGCAGCGCCATCGGGTATACAAACAGCTGAAAAGCTATCTGCCGGATGAAGAGGCTTACCGTGCACTGGTCGGCGCCTACCGCCGCTACACGAAGCTGCGCTTCCCCAAAATCGACTATACCAAAGATCTGAAGCAGGGAGATTACGGTTACGAAGTGACGCAGCTCAAACACTATCTGCAGACGACGGGCGATCTGCCGCAGAGCGATCCGAAATATCTGGACTTTCCGACATTCGATGCACGGCTGGATGCCGCCGTGCGTCGGTTTCAGAAGCGCCACTATCTGAAGCCAAACGGCATCTTCGACCGCGTCAATGTGCTCTATGCCCGCCGCAGTGCGGCAGAGAAGGCGCGTCAGATCTATCTCAATATCGAGCGCTACAAGCTCTTCCCCCGTGTAGAGGAGGGGACGCACCTGATCATCAACATCCCCGGATTTCTGCTCGACTTTTTTCGCGGCAACCGGCTCGAGCGCGAGATCGGCGTCGTGATCGGCAGAGAGGATCGCCCCACGCCGATCTTTCGCGACTATCTGGAGTATATCGTCCTCAATCCGACATGGAGCATTCCGCAGAATCTGATGAAAAAGGATTATATCCCCCATCTGGTCGAAGATCCCGAATCGCTGCTGGCCGACGACATCCATATCTATCAGGGCGGCAGAGAGATCGACCCGACGAAAGTGGAGTGGAGCCGATACCTCGACTACGAGGGAAAAATCCCCTATCAGATGGTGCAGAAAGCGGGAGAGAAGAATGTGCTGGGCGCGATGAAGTTCATCTTCCCCAACAAATACAATGTCTATCTGCATGACACCAACGCCAAACACCTCACCAGCCTGCGCTACCGTCTCTACAGCTCCGGCTGTATCCGCCTCTCGGAGCCCTATGTGCTGCTGAGCCTGCTCTCGCCCTATACCGGATACAGCTATGCGCAGCTGACCGACATCATTGCCTCGGGCAGGACGAAGCATATCCGGCTCACCAGACGCATACCGATCCATATCCGCTACCTGACCGCCTTCGTCGATCAGGCGGGAAGGGTCAATTTCCGAAAAGATTTCTACGGCTACGACGCGATGCAGCAGCCGCTGCTGGAGGGGAAGTAGTTTCTCAATCTTTCATCGAGGAGATGAATTCGCGGTAGATCTTTTCGAGTTCGTCTTCGCGTTTGGGGATGATCTCTTCGTGGTGGTTGGCCAGTGCCTCTTCGATCAGGGAGATGCGTTTGGAGAGGTAGAGGAAGAGCTCTTTGTTGATATCGGGGATTTTGTTGTGGCTCAGCTGCGATTTGTCCTTGCCTTTGCTGATGACGCGGGCGGGGATGCCCACGGCCGTGGAGTCGTCGGGGACATCTTTGATGACGACGGAGTTGGCGCCGACTTTGGCGTTTTTGCCGATTGTGATGTTGCCGAGCACTTTGGCGCCGGCGCTGATGACCGCGCCCGATCTGATGGTCGGATGGCGCTTGACCTCCTTTTCCAGACTCACGCCGCCCAGCGTCACACCCTGATAGATCAGCACATCGTCTCCGATGATCGCCGTCTCGCCGATCACGACACCCACCCCATGATCGATAAATACCCTGCGCCCGATTTTGCAGCGCGGGTGGATGTCGATATTGGTGATGATCTGCGTGATACCCATGATGATGCGTGAGAGAAAGTGAAACCCCCGGTTGTAGAGCCTGTGGGCGATGCGGTAGTGGATGATCGCCCAGATTCCCGGATAGTTGAAGAAGAGCTCGAATCTGGAGCGGATCGCGGGATCGTTTTTCCAGGGGGTATGAAAATCCTCTTTGATAAGTTTCCAGATCGGTATATTTTCCATGCTTCCTCTAATTGAAGGTTTTGAGATAGCCGTTTTCCTGCAAAAACTGCTCTATCTTCCGATAGATCGCATCCTCATGCGCGCTGTCGATGTAGCGTGAGCTGCGGATATTCTCCCGCATGCGTGCACGGATCGTGTCGGGATTATAGTTTAAATCCTCTAAAATATCTATTAGAGTGTCGCTCGCGACCAGCTGTGCGATCTCGTAGCCCTTCTCGTCGATGGCGACGGTAGCGACGGTGGGGCGGGTGAAGAGGTTGTGCTTCATGCCCAGCACCTCCTGATAGGCGCCTACCTTGAAAAACCCGAGAAAATAGTCCTCTTCGTCCAGATCGACGCTGTGCAGATAGAGCGGATTTCTGCTGTCGAAATCGATCTCGCCGTCGCTGTCGCATGTGATATCCCAGAGGCTGGCGGAGCGGGTGGGGCGGGTGTCGAGCCTGGAGAGGGGCATGACGGGGAAGCGCTGCGAGAGCCCCCAGAAGTCGGGCATGCTCTGAAAGATCGAGAAGTTGATCAGATACTTCTCCTGAATCTTGTCCTGTATCTGCGTCAGCTCCCTGACCGGTTCGTCTCTGAGGAGTATGATCGCCTTTTTGATGATCAGGTGGGTCAGGATCTCGCTGTTGGAGCGGTCGACGAGATCGATATAGCCCAGATCGAAGAGGGTCAGCAGCGAATTGAGATGGTCGATCGCGTCATGCAGATATTCGAGTGCGTTTTCGGTCGTCATGTGGGTGTGCAGTTCGTCGAGCTCTTCGATCAGCGGCGGGTTCTGTTCTTTCAGACGCAGCGCTTTGGCGGAGTACTCTTCGCTGAAGAGCTCGAATACCGGCGCCACCAGCACCGCATGCGAGGCGGCGATGAAGCGGCCCGATTCGACCAGAATATCGGGCTCTCTGACCCCCTTTTTTCGGGCGATTCCCTGCAGCACGAAGGTGGTATCGCTGGCATACTCGTTCAGGGAGTAGGTCACTTCGGGGTAATCTTCGTTCTGGGTATACTCGATGCCCAGCCCGCCGCCGAGGTTGATCCCCCGGAGACTGTGTGCCCCCATGCGTATCAGGTCGGCGTAGATGTTGCCCGCTTCGCGCAGCGCCTTTTTGAGGTTGGAGATGCGGGTCATCTGCGATCCGATATGGAAGTGGATCATCGTGAAGCGATCGAGCAGATCGTTGGCTTTGAGCAGCTCCATCGCTTCGAGCAGCTCGGTGGAGGTGAGGCCGAATTTGGAGTTGATGCCGCCGCTTTTTTCCCAGATGCCCGATCCGGTGCTGTGGAGCTTGATGCGGATGCCGATGCCGGGAATCGGCCCTCCCGTCTCCCGGGCGACTTCGATGATCGATTCGAGTTCGTTGATCCCCTCGATCGTCAGCGTGATGGCATGCCCCATCTTGGCGGAGAGGAAGCCCAGCTCGATCATCTCCCTGTCTTTGAAGCCGTTGACGGTGATCGGTGCGTTGGCGCCGATATGGCTCATCGCGATAATCAGCTCCGCTTTGGAGCCCGCCTCCAGCCCGTAGCCGTAGCGGCTCCCGGCCTCCAGCAGCGGCTCGAGAAAGTCGGGATACTGATTCACCTTCAGCGGAAAGAGCGCCTGAAATCGGCCGCGGTAGTCGAGCTCTGAAAAAGCGCTGGCGAAAGTGTTGTAGAGGGCGTCGATCTGCTTTCGGATCAGATGGGGGAAGCGCAGCAGCAGCGGGCCTTTGATCCCTCCGGCGCGGATTTCCTCCACGATGTCGTAGAGGGCGGGGGCGCTTTTGTAGTTGACACGGACCTTGTCGTGGTCGATGACAAAGTCCTCTTCGCCCCAGATATCGATACCGTAGCGCTGCATGCTCACTCCAGCGGCCGGAGCGTTTCTTGTTTGGCTTCGAGATCCTTGACCCAGATTTTGCCTGCGGCGAGCTCATCCTCACCGATGACGGCGCAGTAGCGCGCACCTGCTTTGTCCGCCGCTTTGAGGTGGGCTTTGAGCGATCTGACATCGTATCCCATCGTCACTTTGGCGTGGGCTCTCTCTCTGGCCGCCGCGGCGAAGAGCGGTATGCGCGCCTCTTCGCAGAGCGCACCGAAGTAGTAGCCTTCGCGCGCCGTTTCGGGGAGTTCGATCATCTCCATCAGCCTCTCGATACCGATCGCGAATCCGATCGCCGGCGTCTCTTTGCCGTCCAGAAAGGAGACGAGGCGGTCGTAGCGTCCGCCGCCCGCGACGGCGTTCTGCGCACCGAGATCACCGCTGATGAATTCGAAGGCGGTTTTGTTGTAGTAGTCCAGACCGCGCACGAGATTGGGGTCGAGCTCGTAGGCGACGCCCTGACTGTCGAGCAGTTCGCGCAGCTTGCCGAAGTGGCTGTCGCATGCGTCGCAGAGGTGGGCATCGAGTCTGGGTGCCGGGGTCAGTATCTCCTGGCACCGGCTGTTTTTGCAGTCGAAGACGCGGATCGGGTTGGTCTCTTTGCGGCGTTGGCAATCTTCGCAGAGCGCGTCGGATACCGTGCCCAGAAAGTGCTGCAGCTTTTCGCGATAGGGTGGCATGCATTCGGGGCAGCCGAGCGAATTGAGCTTGAGGGTGTAGGAGATACCGAAAAAGTCGAGAATCTCTTTGAGCATGAGGATGATGTTGGCATCCTCCATCGCGTCGGCGACGCCGAAGCTCTCGACGCCGAATTGGTGAAACTGGCGGAATCTCCCCTTCTGCGGGCGCTCGTAGCGAAACATCGGCCCGTGGTAGAAGAATCGGTGGATACCGCCCTGACGGTCGTACTTCTTCTCGATAAAGGCGCGCACCACGCCGGCGGTCCCTTCGGGGCGCAGACAGACATCGTTGCCCCCTTTGTCGGTGAATTGGTACATCTCTTTGCCGACGATATCGCTGCTCTCTCCCACACTGCGCCTGAACAGCGCCGTCTCCTCCAGAATCGGCGTCTCGATGAATTCGAATCCGTACTTGCGCACGATCGCGGAGCAGTTTTCGAGAAAGTAGGTGAATTTGCGGTTTTGGGGCGGCAGGATATCCTTCATGCCGCGCAGTGCCGTTATCATGATAGCAAACCTTTGATCTTGTGATGGATGCGCTCCGCAGGCTCGGAAGCATCGTAAATTTCGTATTTTATAGTTAATTTCTTTAAGATATCGAGCATGTTCTGCTGGACCTGCAGCAGATAGTCGATGCCCCGCTTCTCGATCGCATCTTCGCGCTTTTCGCCCATGCGGCGGCGGATCAGTGCTTCGTCGGTCTGCAGCATGATCACGAGATCGGGCATCGTGCCGTCGAGTGCGAAGCGGTTGAGCTCGAGGAGAAAGTCGAGGTCATATTCGGGGTGGTTGGCCTGCGCGTAGGCGATGCCGGAGATGAAGCCGCGGTCGCTGAGGATGAGCTTCTCCCGGTTGGGGGCGATCACTTCGCGGTAGTGTTCCGCGCGATCGGCGAGAAAGAGAAAGAGTTCGCATTTGTGGCTGCGCACCCCCTCATGCAGGATCATCTGCCGGATCCGCATGCCAAGCGCCGTGCCGCCCGGCTCTTTGGTGAGAATCGCGTCGGGAAACGCCGCTTTGAGCATGGCGGCCTGCGTGCTCTTGCCGGAGGTGTCGACCCCCTCAAATATCAAGTACATCGTTCTTCTCCTGCAGCAGCGGCATGATCGCCTCGGGTACCAGATGCGAGACATCGCCGCCGTGATGGAGGATCGTGCGCACCACCGAAGAGCTGATGAAGGCGTTGGGGAGGTTGGGCATCAGATAGATCGTCTCGATTTCGGGATCGAGGGAGGCGTTGGCATACCCCATCTGCAGCTCGTACTCGAAGTCGCTGACCGCGCGCAGCCCCCGCACGATCAGCTTCGTCCCCATCTCTCTGGCCAGATCGACCAGCAGATTGTCGAAGCTGACGATCTGGATATTGCTGCAGTGTGCCGTGGCCAGCTCGATCAGTTTTTTGCGCTTTTTGAGCGAAAACATCGGCTTTTTGGCGCTCGACTCCGCGACGGCGACGATCACCCCGTCGAAGATCGTGCCGGCGCGCTCGATGATATCGATATGGCCGTTGGTGATCGGATCGAAAGTGCCCGGATAGAGGGCGATTTTTGGTTGCATGTCACTCTCCCCATCGTTGAAATAGATTGTGTTCGATACCCAGCAGATCGAACCATTTGCCGATGATGAAATCCTCCATCTGCGGCAGGGTCCGGGTACTGGCGTAGTAGCCCATCAGCGGCGGTGCGATCGCCACCTGCAGGCGTGCCAGCTTGAGCATGTTCTCCAGTGCGATCGCCGAGAGGGGCATCTCTCTGGGCGCCAGCAGCAGTCTGCGCTGCTCTTTGATCTGGACGGCGGCCGCTCTGGTTGTGAGGTTGTCGGCGATCCCGCATGCGATCTTGGCGAGGGTGTTCATAGAGGTGGGGATGATCGCCATCGCGTCGCACCGAAACGACCCCGACGCGACGGGTGCCGCGATATCGTCGTTGTCGAGGAGGGTGAGGCGCTCCTCCTTTGCGAAGACCGTTTTCGCATTGGTGCTGAGGATCACATACTTCTCGATCTCGGGCGGCAGCGCCTCGACGAAGCGTCTGCCCAGCCCCACGCCGCTCGCTCCGGTGATGGCGACGATCAGTCTCATTCGATCACCTCCACGCGCCCGTGCGAGAGGATGCGCGCTCTGAAGCGGTGCTTGTAATCTTTGCGGATTTTGATCACATCGCCGACATCTCCCTCTCCCAGCGCCGTCGCCTCGAAAGAGAGCGAGAGGCCGCCGTCGCGTACGATGGCGGTGACGCGGTCGTTGCGCTGCACGGTCATGCGCTTTTTGAGCTGGTCGGGCGAGAGGATGCGCCCCTCTTTGATCCGATGCTTCGTGATATAGCTTCCGAGTGCGCTCCCGTCGATCGGATGCCGGTAGAGCGTCGTGAAGGGGATCGTCTTTCGGACGACATTGCCGGATGCGAGGGGTGCCCCTTTGGGGAGGGTGCGTGCGGCAGTGTAGAGCGTGATCGTCGCGTCGATGCGGTATTTGTAGTAGAGTTTGCGTTTTTTGGCGCCCTTTTGGAAGGTGACCATCACATTGCCCCTGCTGCGCCGGAGGGTATCTCTGGTGACGGTGACCGCTGCGACTTCGTAGTCGGCGAGTCGCCTGACGAGGCTGGAGGTGGGGCGAAGGTCGATATGGTCGATCTGCATCGTCGGGTAGGCTTGCAGGAAGCGGCTCTTGAGTATCGATGCGATGCGATGCTCCTGTGCGGGTGTGGCCAACAGCGGGAGTATCGAGAGAAAGATCAGAAGAAGTCGCTTCACAATGTGATACCTTTTTGGGCTGAATAGAGCAAAAAGTATACCTGAAAATGGGTTAATAATGTTAAAATAGGGGTTATCGTTCATCAAGGAGTTTTCGTGATTCTGCGCTATCTGATCTTTTCACTCTTGCTCTTCGCATCGGCGTACGCTGCCCGGACGCGTCCCGTCAATGCCCTCATCCATGAGCACTCTCCCTATCTGCGCATGCATGCCCACAATCCCGTCGACTGGCATCCCTACACCGAAGCGGCGTTTGCCAAGGCGCGCAGAGAGGATAAGCTGATCTTCCTCTCGATCGGATTCAGCACCTGCCACTGGTGTCATGTGATGGAGGAGGAGTCGTTCGAGAATCCCGAAATCGCAGCACTGCTCAACCGCGACTATGTGGCGATCAAGGTGGACAAAGAGGAGATGCCGCAGATCGACACCTACTACCAGCAGCTCTTCTCACGGCTGCAGCACCGGCGCAACGGCTGGCCGCTCGATATCATCATGACTCCCCGCAAAGAGATCCTCTACATGACCACCTACATCCCGCCCGAAGACAAATACGGCGTCGAGGGGATGCGGACGCTGCTGCCCGAATATGCGCGTATCTACCGTCATGACAAGGCGCGTCTGGCGAAGATCGTCGCCGACAACAGGGCAAAAATCGCGTCGCAGGAGGGGCATGCGCAAAGCGCGGTAGCCGATGCCAATCTGACACGCGCCTATGTCGCCCGCATGCGCCGGCGCTTCGACAAAATCTACAAAGGGTTCGACGCGAGGCCCCGCTTTCCGATGGCTTCCAATCTGCGGCTGCTGCTGGATATCTATCTGCTGACCGGCGATCGGGAGGCGTGGCAGATGACGACCGGGACACTCGATGCGATGGCACGGGGCGGCATCTACGATCAGATCGAGGGCGGCTTCTTTCGCTACGCGACCGATCCCGACTGGGTGATTCCCCACTACGAAAAGATGCTCTACACCAATGCCGAGCTGCTGCAGATCTATACCCGTGCATGGCTGCTTACGGGCAAGGCGCTCTACAAAAAGGTGGTGACGGAGACGATCGCGGAGTATCGTCGCCATCTGGAGGAGGGCGGGCTCTTTTTCGGTGCGACCGATGCGGACAGCATGGGCGAGGAGGGCGGCTACTACACCTACGACTACGCCGAAGTCAAAAAGCGCCTCCGGGCGGCGGGATTTCAGAAAGAGGCGATCGAGAAGCTGCTGGAGTATTTCGATATCTCCGAGCCGGGCAACTTCAAAGAGAACCGCAGCAATGTCCACTTCAACACCGGCTTCGACGTACCGCCCGAAGGGGTCGAAAAGGTGCGCGCGATACTGGCAGAGATGCGCCGCAAGCGCACCTATCCCTTCGTCGACAAAAAGATCATGACTTCGTGGAACGCGATGATGATCAAGAGCCTCTTCATGGCGTCGGTGATCGACGGCAGCTACCTTGAGGATGCGCGCCGGTCGCTCGATGCGCTGCTGGCCGGAAACTACCGCAACGGCATCCTCTACCACTACACGATCGGTGACGCAGTGCCCACGCATGCGGCCTTTCTGGAGGATTACGCCTTTTTGACCGATGCGCTGATCACCGCGTACGAATATACCTATGAAGCGAAATATCTCAAAGAGGCGAGGCGATTCGCCGATGCGGCGGTCGCGCGCTTTTACGACGGCAAGCGCTGGTGGATCAACGCCGGCACCCCCAGAGTGGCGACCCGCTACCTCGACAAATACTACACCACGCCGCTGCCGCGCATGCTGCACGATCTCCTCTCGCTCGCCGCACTCACCTACGATCTGAAGCGCTATGCCGAGACCAACCGCATGATCGACGAAGAGAAGGGGCGCATGCTGGAGGCGTTCGACCGCTCTCCCGAAGCGCTGCGCCTGCTGATACGCCGACACTACGGTGACATCGTGCTCAAGGCAAAACGCCCGATGCTGCTGCGGGAGCGCACCCGCATCGCCCGAATCCGATACCCCTTCCTGCTGACCAAAGCGGAGGAGAGCCCGATCTGGCTGCTCTGCGATATGCAGGCGTGTTTCTTCTCCGATGTCAATCTGACCAGAGCGATCGGGCGTATCGAAAAGAGGCGTGACTAAGCGGGGCGCCTGACCAGATAGCCGACGGCGCGGACATTGACGATAAAATCCTCCTTCAGGACGCGCCGCAGGCGGTTGATCTCGGCGATGATCGTGGCGTTGTCGATCTCCATATCGTCGTAGACATCGTCCCTGAACATATCGTAGGTGACGGTGCGGTTTCTGTTGCGTGCCAGCAGGGAGAGGATCTGCGACTGCCGTCGGGAGATGGGCTGGCTTTCGTTCTGAAAATAGAGCGTCTCGGTGGCGGTGTCGAAGCTGTAGTTTTCGCTGAGGCGGTAGTGCTGCTGGCGTATATCGCGGGTCTGCATGATTTTGTCGATGCGCAGTGTCAGCTCCTTGAGGTGGAAAGGCTTCTTGAGGTAGTCGTAGCAGCCCAGATCGTAGGCTCTGGAGATGTCGGTGATATCGACCAGTGCGCTGATGTAGATCGCAGGGGTCTGGATCTTCTCTGCATGCAGTCGCTCCAGCAGCGTCAGGCCGTCGATGCCCGGTACGCTGATATCGAGTATCAGCAGATCGAAGGCCCGCTTTTGCAGAATCTGCAGCGCTTCGCTGCCGTCGCGCAGCGATTCGACGAGGTGGCCCGTCTTGCGCAGATAGTCGGAGATGGCGTTGTTGAGGAGCTGGTCGTCCTCGAGCAGGAGGATCTTCATCGCAGCGCCCCTGGGAAGTGGTAGCGAAAGGCGGTGCGCGTCTCGCTGGTGTGCACCTCGATACCGATCCCCTCTTCGTCGCAGATCTGTTTGACCAGATTGAGTCCCAGCCCCAGGCCGTCGCGGTGGTGCGATTCGCGGTAGTAGGCGTCGAAGACCCGCTCGATGTCGTGGATCAGGAGGGAGTTGCTGCCGATTTCGAGCAGACAGCCGTCACGATCTCCCGTCAGTGTGATGGTGATCGTCTCATGCTCTTTGGTATATTTGATCGCGTTGGTGAGGTTGTTGTCGACGATGCGCTGGAGTTTGGTCTCGTTGATCTTCAGGTAGATCTCGTCGCAGCTGCTGCGAAAATCGAAAGAGAGATTGGCAGCAGCGGCGACGATACCGAAAAAGTCGATGCGGCTGCGGATGAAATCGACCAGCGGGATCTCTCTGCGCGGGTAGTCGACCTGATCTTTGTTGACCAGATAGCTCAGATCGTCGTAGATGCCGTAGATGTTTTTCATCGCCGCTTCGATATTGGAGAGGTAGCTCTCTTTGCCGTGTTCGAGTTCGTAGAGCTCGATATTGTTCATGATCACCGAGAGCGGGGTGTTGATCTCGTGGATGGCATGCCGCAGGAAGAGCTTCTGCGAATCGAGCAGCTCCTGCGAATAGCGCTTCTGGGCTTCGAGTTTTTCGGCCTGTACTTCGTAGTCGTGTGTCGATTGCTGGATCAGACGGGTCAGTGCCCTGATCGTGCTGGCATGGTCATGCTTGTCTGGTGGAGGTGTTTTGCATGTGTCGGATATCTGTCGTGTGACGGGCGGTGCTTCGGTGAGTGCGAGGACGGTGAGGGTCTGGTTGAGCAGCAGGTTCTGACGATCGCGATGATAAAACTCCCCGTAGGTGAAAAATCCCGCCGTCGTCGCCGCTTCGGCGAAGGGCTGGATCTCCGTCTCTACGAAGCCCGGCATATATCTGCGCCGTGCCATGCAGACATAGATGAAAAAGGTTTCGATATTGTCATGATAGAAGCCGCGGGAGGCTTCGTGCGACGGATGCATGATGAGGTTGGCGTTGCCGAATCCCAGCCGCACACGGTCCCCTTCACGGAGGTTGCCCGCGAAAGTGAGCGAATTGTCGGGGTGGCGGGCGATGACGGCGCGCGCGATATGGATGCCCCACCGCTTCGCGATCAGCGGAAATTCGATACCGGTGGCGGGAAGCGCTTCGGCGACCTCCTCCCCGAGATATTTGGCGTAGAAGTCGACGGCGCTGAGACCGTCGATGGTGTAGACCCGGTTTTCGACGACGCTGTCGATCGTGTGCTCGATGCCGATCGGGCTCCAGTTGAAGTGGAAGTTGTTCTGCACCTGCAGGGTATCGGAGTCGAGTGCGACGCCGACGACGCCTCTGGAGAGGAGCCGCTCCCCCTCCAGGACATAGGTCTGCATAAATTCGCTGTTGTCTCCGGCCATACCGCCTGCGACGATCAGATCGGGCGCGACGGACTCTATGCCTTTGAGGAGCGATTCGCCGTTGCATGTGGTGCCGTCGCTGAAGAGGATCAGTGCTTTGGTCCTCCCGGTCGCCAGCTTGCGGGCGATCTCGGTGCCGTTGTCGTAGTCGTCTGTGTGCTCTGCAGAGGCGGATCGGACGGAGGTCTCGTCGAAGGTCGTGAAAGCCGCGACGGTATGGCGGGTGTAGATCTTCGCACCTTCGACTTCACCGTCGGTGGTGGTGCCGATCGTGACGGCATGGGGGAGTGCTTTTCGGATCGCTCTGGCGGTGGAGAGGAGCATCTCATGGCCATGCCCGCAAAAGATCTGTACGAGGAGATTTTCGCTCCGGCGGTATCGGGAGAAGTCGATCGTACGATCGATCGGCGTGGTCGGATCGAGGGTGTAGTTGTCTGTTTTCATGCTTGCAGTGAGTATAACATAATATTATTTAGACCAAATCGTCGGGATGCTATTTTCATGCTATTCTGATCGACTATAATGGTGGGGTAATTCAATTTTACCGAAAAGGAGACGAAATGGCATACGAGAAACCGGAGTTTTGGGAGAAGTACGACAACTTTATCGGAGGGGAGTGGGTCCCTCCCGTGGATGGGAAATATTTCGAGGATATCTCACCCGTGGACAACAGCGTGATCGCCAAAGTGGCGCAGTCGAATCGCAAGGATGTCGATCTGGCGGTAGCGGCCGGATGGAAGGCGTTCGAGAGCTGGGGCAAGATCTCCGTCGCGGAGCGCAGCGCCGTGCTCAACAAGGTCGCCGATATCATGGAGGAGAATCTCGAAAAGCTGGCGGTGGCGGAGTCGTGGGACAACGGCAAGCCGATCCGCGAAACGATCAACGCCGATATCCCGCTGGCGATCGACCACTTCCGATACTTCGCGAGTGTGATCCGATCGGAGGCGGGCAGTGTCGCCGATCTGGATGCCGATACCGTCTCGATGGAGATCCATGAGCCGCTGGGCGTAGTGGGGCAGATCATCCCGTGGAACTTTCCGCTGCTGATGATGGCGTGGAAGATCGCACCGGCGATCGCGGCGGGCAATGCCGTCGTCCTCAAGCCGGCGGAGCAGACGCCGGTCTCGGTCATGATCTGGATGGATATGGTCAAGGATGTGATTCCTGCGGGCGTGGTCAATATCGTCAACGGATACGGACCCGAAGCGGGAAAGCCGCTCGCCACCCATCCGGACATCAAAAAGATCGGGTTTACGGGTGAGACGACGACCGGTCGCCTCATCATGCAGTACGCTTCGGAAAATATCATCCCCGTCACGCTGGAGCTGGGTGGTAAATCTCCCAACATCTTCTTCGAGAGCGTGATGGACGAGGATGACGCATTTCTGGACAAGGCGATCGAAGGGCTGGTGCTCTTCGCGTTCAATCAGGGTGAAGTCTGCACATGCCCGTCGCGTGCGCTGATTCAGGAGAGTATCTACGATGCGTTCATGAAGCGATGTCTGGAGCGCATCGAAAAGATCAAGATGGGCAATCCGCTCGAAGCCGATACGATGATGGGTGCACAGGCTTCCAAAGATCAGTACGAGAAGATCCTGCACTATATCGACATCGGCAAACAGGAGGGCGCCGAGCTGCTGACCGGCGGCGAGAAGTACGACAACCCCGCGCAGCCCGAGGGATTCTACATCAAGCCGACGGTATTCAAAGGCCACAACAAGATGCGTATCTTTCAGGAGGAGATCTTCGGCCCGGTGCTGAGTGTGACGACATTCAAAGATGAGGATGAAGCGCTCGAGATCGCCAACGATACCCTCTACGGACTGGGTGCGGGCGTCTGGTCGCGGGATGTGCATCAGGTGCACAAGATGTCCAGAGGGATTCAGGCGGGGCGCGTCTGGGTCAACTGCTACCACCTCTACCCCTCGCATGCCTCCTTCGGCGGATACAAAAAGTCGGGTATCGGCCGCGAAACCCACATGATGATGCTCAACAACTATCGCCATACCAAAAACGTGCTGCAGTCGTTCGACAAAAATGCACTGGGATTCTTCTGATGGCTTACAGCAGAGTGAGTGTCACCGAGAAGGCCAAAGCGGTGATCGACCGGTTGCGCGAAGAACATGGGGAGCTGATATTTCACCAGAGCGGCGGATGCTGCGACGGATCGGCCCCGATGTGCTTCGCCAAAGGCGACATGCTGCTGGGAAGCCGGGACATCAAGATAGGGGAGATCCACGGATGCCCCTACTATATGTCCGAAGACCAGTTCGAATATGCCAAGCATACGCATACGACGATCGATGTGACGGAGGGGAGGGGATCGAGCTTCTCTCTGGAGATACCGCTTGGCTTGCGCTTCATCGCGATCTCGAGACTCTTCACGGCAGACGAAGAAGCGGATCTCGAACCGATCGAGTACAATGAGTAGAATAGGTTGTAGGGAAAATAGTCGTAAAAAATGAGAGGGTACCCTAAAGGAGGCGAAAAGGTACCCTCTCTCAAGACTGTGATGAATGACTTTCTTGGCTGTCTGTCACTACTAATTTTCGTGACAAGAGAAGTATAACAAAATAGGAGTAAAATTATCCTTTTAATTTTTTACTAATTTATTTAGTAAAGTTTTTGTTAAAATTATCCCTTCTGCTTCTGTGAAAGCTGCTGAATCATCGCTTTCAGCTCTGCGATATCCTCTTTGGTGGCGAGGCCCATTTCGTCGATCACTTCTC
>CAYLLC010000005.1:0-48828 GCA_964384355.1 uncultured Sulfurospirillum sp.
TGCCGCGAGCATCGAGGAGAGTTTGCGTCGGAGAGTTCCGATCATACTCTGTTGCGGCATCGTCATATTTTGCATCAGGGACCGGCGCAGTATCTGAGAGCTCCAGATATGGAAGCGGGTCGCTGCTTTGGGATTGAGCCGGTAGCCGACTGCGATGATTGCATCGAGGTTGTAGAAGTTGCCGCCGAAGTAGCGCCCGTCTGCATTGGGTATCTCGATCTTTCGATTGGCGGTTTGGCTGTCGAGCTCACCGCTTTCAAAGAGCTGCTTCATGACGCTGTAGACTCTCGAGACGCGGCATCCGAAGAGCTGACTGATCTGAATCTGCGTCATCCAGAGTGACGCTTCACAGTAGACCACGCGGTCGATACTGCTGCCATACGGGTTTTGGTAGGGGAAGGTTTTGATCGCTTTCATCTCTGACTCCTTTGTTTTGTAGTCAGATTGTATAGAATATTTTCAATAAAATAGAAAAATATTTCAAATTGCAATATTTTTACATATTGCCAAGGTTCATAGAGAAGATAGGCAGCAGCATCGCGATCACGATCACACCGATCGTCACACCCACGAAGAGGATCAGTGCCGGCTCCAGCAGCGAGAGGAAGAGATCGATCTTCGTACGATTCTCCTCGAAATAGAGATCGGCCAGATTCTCCATCACCAGCGCCACTTCGCTCGTCTCTTCACCCAGTGCGATCGCCTGGATGAACGATTTGTCGACATGCCGGCCGTACTTCGCCAGCGCGGTCGAGAATTTTTTACCCTCGACCACCTCCTGCGAAGCTTTGACGAACTCATCCCGGATCACATCGTTGTCGAGGATATTGGAGGCGAGCTTGACCGCATGTACGAAGGTGACGCCCGACTTGACCAGTACCGAAGTGATATAGGAGAAGCGGGCCAGCTCGAAGGTCTGTATGATCTTGCCAAAGAGCGGCAACCCGAGCAGAAAGCGGTGATAGAGATAGCGAAAACGGGCACTGTTGCGCACCATAAACTGAAAGAGCAGCGCCAGTATGACGATCGTCACGGCGATGTAGAGCCACCATGCACCCAGAAAATCTCCCGCCGCGATCACCGCTTTGGTGATACCGGGCAGCTCCTGTTTGAGCTGTGTGAACATACCGGTGATTTTGGGTACGACGGTGGTGAGCATGAAGGCGACCATCATGATCGAGATCACGACGATAAACATCGGATAGACCAGCGCCTGTTTGACTTTGCCGGAGACCTTCTGCTGCTCCTCCACGAAGCGCGCCATCTCGAAGAGCACCTCCGCCAGACTGCCGCTCTCCTCCGCCACTTTGATCGACTGCTTGTAGAATGCCGGCAGCTCCAGAATCTCCTGCGACTCCAGCGCGGCGTAGTAGCTCTTGCCCTCGTCCATACTCGTCTCCAGCGATGTCAGGAAATCGACCATCAGCGGATCGTTCTCGTACTGTGATTTGGCCAGCCGGATCACATTGACGATCGGTATACCGCTGCGCAGATAGATCGCCAGATTGCGCGAGAGATTGGCCAGCTGCTTGGCAGGGAGCACCTTTTTGCGGCGAAAGGAGAATCGCTCCGCAAAAGAGCGCCCCGTCTCTTCGATACTCTGATAGATGATGCCTCTGGCTTTGAGTTTGCGTTTGGCTTCGGCGAGGTCCTGCGCCTCGATACGCGCTTTGACCTTTTTCCCCTGCTTGTCGAATCCTTTGTAGAGAAAGAGCATCTTAGTCTTTGAGCCCTACCCTGATCACCTCTTTGAGCGAGGTTTCACCCGCCAGCAGCAGCTCCATCAGCTGCTCGCCGATCAGCTTCATCCCTTTGCCGCGCATCGCTTCGCGGATCTCGAAATCGGTCATCTTGTTTTTGAGCATCATCTTCACTTCGTCATCCATGATCAGCAGCTCTCCGACCGCCTGCCGTCCTGCGAAACCGGTGAAGTTGCACTTCGCGCAGCCCACCGCTTCGTAGACTTCATAATCGGCCGCGATATCGAACTCCTCGACGATATCGGCAGGGAGTTTCGACGGCTTTTTGCACTCAGAGCAGAGCTTGCGCACCAGCCGCTGCGCCAGTACGCCCAGCAGCGAGGAGCTGATCAGAAAATCATCGACCCCCATATCGACCAGACGCGTGATCGCCGCCGCGGTATTGTTGGTGTGGAGCGTAGAGAGCATGAGGTGTCCGGTCAGCGCCGCCTGTATCGCGATCTCGGCGGTCTCTTTGTCACGGATCTCACCCACCATGACGATATCGGGATCCTGTCGCAGAATCGAGCGCAGCCCTGACGCGAAGGTCAGGCCCGTCTTGACATTGACCTGAATCTGGTTGATATTGTCCGCTTTGTACTCGACCGGATCTTCGACGGTGATGATATTTTTGTCGGGTGTCGCCACCGTCTGCAAAAAGGTGTGCAGCGTCGTCGACTTACCGCTGCCGGTAGGTCCGGTGACGAGTATCATGCCGTGCGAATGCTCCAGCAGCTTCTCGAATTCGCTCTGCAGCCTTCTGGTAAAGCCCAGTTTCTCGAGCGTCGGTATGTCGCTGGATTCCATCAGGATACGCATGACCACCCGCTCGCCGTAGTAGGTCGGCAGCACCGATACCCTGATATCGAGCTCTTTTCCTGCGATCTTGACCTGTGTGCGCCCGTCCTGCGGCACACGCTTTTCGGAGATATCGAGATTGGAGATGACTTTGATACGGCTGACGACCAGCGCGATGATATTCTTGTCCAGATCGACATGCTTGACCAGTACGCCGTCGATACGAAAGCGCACGACACCGCGCTTCTCATGCGACTCGATATGGATATCCGACGCCCCTCGCTTCATCGCCTGATAGAAGAGCGAATTGACGAATTTGATGATCGGTGCCGACTCTTCGCTCGTGAGGATGTCGCTGCTGTTTTTGAGAAACTCCGTCAGCGAGATATCCTCTTCGAGCAGCTCCGTTTCGCTCTCTTCGTTGATCGTGGAAGAGAGCTCTTTGTCGGTCTTCATCTCCAGATAGCGGTGGTAGAGCCGGTCGTAACTCTCCTGATCGACAAAGGCCAGCGGCAGATCGAGGTCGAGTTTGGAGAGGAGATTGAAGCCGTCGCTCAGATGATCGGGATGCAGCACGATGTAGGGCTTGCCCTCGATCTTCGTGACCAGCAGGCTGTTTTTGACGCAGAGATCGGCATCGACACCCTCGATCGCTTCCGGATAGAGATCGAGATTGCTAAAGTGCGATATGTTGTTGAGCTGCATCCATTCTCCTAATAGTAGTCGTCGGTTTTGACGCGTTTTCTGGAGATGATATTCCCCTGCGCATCACGCAGCACATGGTATGCCCGCTGGTGCTCGTCGATGATGATCTCCTCTTCGGGCTGGGTATGCTCCGCCGCAGGAGGCGTCTCCTGCACGATCTGCGGCTGACTCTCCGCCTCGATCTCGGGGGCACTCTGCATCAGTACCTCCCTCGATGGCATCTCGACCTCTCGGGCGGGATGGACCACCGTCTGCGGCTCCTCTTCGAAGCTCTCATGGGCGATCGTCTCCGGTGCCAGTTCGATCCGCTTGCCGCTTTTGAGCTGCTCGTCCAGTTTGTAGGCGAGATTCTTCTCGATCATGTCGAGCCGTCCGAGCGCCTCTTTGAGTTTGCTCAGATCCTGACTCCGCTTGACGATATAGGGGGTGATCATGATGACCAGCGAAATCTTGTCCTTATCCTCTTTGGTATGGCGAAACGGAATCCCCAGAATCGGAATATCGCCCAGCAGCGGTATCTTGGTGACGGTTTTGCTCGTCTTGTCCTTGACCAGTCCGCCGATGATGACCGTCTCGCCGTTTTTGACGATCGATGTGGTCGAGACTTCGCGTTTGGTCGTCGTCGGCAATCCCACCTGTCCGCCGATCACATCCTCCAGCACCGTCTTGATATCCAGCGCCACTTTGTTGTCTTCGGAGATGCGCGGCTTGACTTTGAGGGTCAGACCGATATCTTCGCGCGAATAGTTCTGTCGTGTCAGCGATGTCGCGTCGCTGCCCGTCGTCGCCTGCGTCAGGATCGACTCGGTACGCCCGACATAGAGCGAAGACTCTTTGTTGTTGATACAGAGCACGGCAGGCTCGGAGAGGATGTTGGCCACGCCGTTCTTGTCGAAGAGCGAAATCGTCGTACCGAGTGCCAGCGCTTTGGTCACTTTGGGAATCTCGAAGTTGTTCCCCAGCAGGCCGGCGACCTGTCCGATCGCGTTGGAGCCGTCGAGGCTGCCGATCAGGCCGCTGAAGCCGTAGAGCCCGGAGCTGTTGGCGATACCTCCGAGCAGGCTGTATTTGACACCCAGCTGCTCCGCTTTGTTTTTGCTGATTTCGACGATCTTGGCCTGTACATAGACCTGCTGTCTCTCGACATCCAGCTCTTCGACGACGCTGCGTATCTCTTTGATCTCGCGATCGGTCGCATAGACGACGACGGCGTTGAGCTCGGTATCGACGGTGACGGTCGGTTTGTCTTTGCCGCTGACACCCGGCAACGGCTCTTCACGCTGCGCCTGCTGCGGTTGTGCGGGGAGATTTTTGGTTTTGCCGGCGGGTGCTTTGACGCGCGGCACGGTCTGCGCGAATGTGGGCTGATTCTCCTGTGGTTTGCGCGCCCGGGCGAAACTCTTGTCCGAGAGGAGCTTTTCGAGTGTCTTGACGATCTCGGCAGCGTCGGCATTCTTGACATAGATGATCTCCATATGCTTGTCGACCGTTTCGTTGCCTTTGTCCATCTTGCGGATTTTGGGGATCAGACGCATGACATTGCGGTGTGCGCCGATCAGGACGATCGAGTTGCTCGCATCGTCGGCGAAGACGCTCACCTTCTGTGTCTGGATGCGATTGTCGAACATCGCCTTGACCAGCTGCTGCACCTTCGGCAGTACCGCTTTGGCATCGGCATTGTGCAGTTTCACAAACTGTGCGTTGGGCTTGACCGTGCCGTTGTCGAGTTTGCGGATCAGATTTTTGATCGTACGGATATTTTCGGGGTAGTCGGTGACGACGACGGAGTTGCTCTCGTAGGAGAGCGTGATCTTGCCGTACTTGCTGAGCAGAAAGTTGACCTGTCGCAGAATCGTCCGGACATTGAGATTCTCCACGGGAATCACGACCGTCTGCACTTCGGGCAGAGGGGTGGAACCGTAGGACGGAGGGGCCGATTTGGGGGCATCGGCACTGCGGATCACTTCGAGAAAACCGTTTTTCGTATCATGGATCGTATACCCTTTGGTCGCCAGCACCTTGACCAGCAGATCGTAGATCTTGTCTTTGCGTACCGGTTTGACGGAGACGAAATCGACCGTACCCTGCACATTCTGCCCGACGAGAATATTCTTGCCGGTGATATGGGCGACCATATTGATAAAATCGACGATCTTCAGATTCTTGAAGTTGATCTTGACCGTGTTGCTCTCTTCTGCCGTTGTCGAAGCCGTCAGTGTCGTCACGCTCGCCATCGTCGCAGCCAGCAGACAACTCAGCACTATCTTTCTCATATGTACCCCTAATTGATATTGAATTCCAGATCGACATCCTCGCCGCCGCGCTGTACGGTCAGAGTCAATCCATCCAGATTGTTGATATTGTTGTAGTATCGCATGACATCCGAGAGCGAGTGGATCTCACTGCCGTCGATCGCTTTGATCACATCACCGCTCCTCAGCCCCGCCTGATCGAAGAAGGAGCCCTTCTTGACATAGTTGACGCGAAATCCCTCGATCTGGCCATGTCTGCGCAGCTCCTGAATGCGGATATTGCGCCAGATCTTGTTGGGATTTTTGATATAGGACTGCACCTCTTCATGCGTCACGACGACCGGCTCGAAAGGCTGCGGCTGAGGAGACGGCACGCCGCGCGCCCCTCCTCCCGGTATCTCTGCATGTCCGCCGCCCGATTTGGTTTTCGATCCCTTCTCGTCGATGACGAGATCGTAGTTTTTCCCGTTCTTTTCGAAGATCGCACGGTTGTCGTAGATCGCCTTGAGCACATAGCCCATATAGCGGTCCCCTTTGTAGAGGAATGTGCTCCCCAGATGATCCTCTATGACGATAAAGCTGTTGTCCCCCTCCAGATAGGTTCCCTTGAGAGTGATATCCTTGATCCTGTCCGCCGCTTCGATCTCCTGCACCGGAGCGACATGCGCCTTGAAAGGCAAAAATCTCGGTGCCAGATCGAGCGCATAGTGGTAGGAGAGCTGCGAGACTTTCGGCGTCACGACATCATCCTTCGCGAGATAGAGCATGGTCACGACGCTGTAGATCAGCTTGACCGCAGCGAAGGGGAGCAGCAGATAGAGAATCACCGTTTTGAAAAGATCAATAGAGCGTTGATTCATAGATATACCCCTCCCCGCTTTTTCTGAAGAGCTCTCTGAAAGCAGCCGATTGTCTGAATCGGGCGCTCGGCTCGATCGTCAGATGGATCTTGCCGCTTTTGAGATTCAGCTTGCCCGAAACGGTGCCGAAATTACCCTCCGCATGCAGCGCAGCCTCCGTCGGATGGATCACGGAGTGGGTGACGACCAGCCGGTCGGCACGGAAATCGAAGAGCTTCCGCAGATCCTTTCCGGCGCGCACTCCCTCCGCCTCGATGCGGTTGAAGAGCAGCCACGCCAATACCTCCACACGCTCGGCATCGGCCGACTCTATCCCGTCGTAGTAGAGCTTCATCCCCTCGATCTTCAGATCGAACCACCGATCCTGCAATCGCTCCTGCGTCATCGTGACATGCTCGCGCTGCAGCTGCTGCTTGAGCGTATAGTAGAGATTGACTTTGGGCATCAGAAAGATCAGCGCCAGATAGGTCGACAGAAGCAGTATCAGAAACTTTCTCATTTGGCGATCTCCACTCTCACTTTGGCATGCAGGTCGTCGATTCTGCTCACGGCCAGCTTCTTGATCCGCAGACCGGAGTTGGCGATCTTGCGCAGCAGTGCGTTGAGTTTGGTCGCATCGAGCTGGTCGAATACCAGGATCTTTCTATCCGATTTGACCAACTCCTTCTGGGGCGCTGCGATCCTTTTTAGCGTCGCGATCTGACGCTTCGTCGCCTGCTTGCCGAACCGCTTCTTGAGCATGCCGATCTCTCTGGCCTCTTTTTCGAATCTCACCAGCTGCGACTTCTGATCTACGAAATCTTCGTAGGCATGACGCTTCATGTTGTAGGCTACAGCCAGCATCAGCAGTGCGACCAGCGCGAAAAGAAGCAGATTTTTCTGGCTCATACGGCGATCTTCAACTGCAGGATATTGTCGTTTATCCGGCTCTGCAGAATTTTATGTTTTTTCGAGAGTGCCGCTTTGATCGCCGCCTCTCTGGCGGGATCGTGCAGTGCGATCTCCAGCGTGCCGCTTTTGTCGTCGAACGCCAGCGTCTTGATATACTCGCTTTTTTGCAGCGGCAGTTTCGAAATATCGTAGAGTGCATCTCGCATCTTTTTCTGTTCCTTGTAGGTTTTGAAGAGGCGGCTTCTGATACTCGCCAGCTGCATCGTCGTCGGAGGGAGGTCATACTTGCGTATCAGTGCCGCTCTGGCCTTTTCGAGATCGGAGGATGCCGCCTTGTAATCGACATATTCGATCCCCAGCGCCGAGAGAAAGAGTGCGAAGACCACCCCGAGCGCCACCACCGTCCGACGGTCGATCACCTCCATATCGAGCGAGCCGAGCTTCACCTTGCGGGCGGTCGGCCTGAGATCTTTGAGGAAGGTTTCGATATCGAGTTTCGGATCGGTGCAGTTTCGGGGAATCTGCATCAGCAGGCCATTGAGATTGACCAGCGAGCTCTTCTCATCGACGGTACAGCACTCCTGCAGAGCCGCGCAAGCATCCTGTGCGAAGTGGACGCTTCTCACTTTGGCTGCATCGGTGAACTTTTCGGCCAGCGCCTCGCTGATCGCCGCTCTGTCGTAAGCGATCAGGATAAATTCACCATCCTCGCTGCGCGCCACTTCATAGCTGTACTCCCCCGCCGGCAGGCTCCCCTCGAAAACGGAAGCGGCCAGTTTTCTGGCATCGCCGACCCGTTTGACGGGCAGTGCCGTCTTCTTGACCCAGTAGTATTGCGGAGAGAGGATGACGGCATACTCACCCTCTTTCACAGGTGCGCTCTCTTTGTGCATGAAAAAGGGTGTGGCACTATTTTGAAACAGATTCATCAATACTCTCTATCCTCTTGTGCGAGATGTCGTAGGTAAAACGCAACTCGTTCTCCTGGTTTGCGGTTCCCAGAATGAGGTTACATTTTAACAGATACTTACTTTTTGTATTATTTAAATCAAATTGTTTAATCCTAAAAAGTTTTTTTAGATTTTGTAATTCAGGCTCTACCGAGAGTGCGGGACTCTTGTCGCGAAAGAGCGCACAGTAGTAGTCGGGATCGACCACCTCCATCGCGACCATATGGGCGGGCAGAATGTAGCTGAATGGATCCTCGGTCGATGTCAGATCCATGCGACAATCGAGCATATCTCTGGAGAGGTTGGTATCCCCGAAGTAGAAAACATCCTCGACATGTGCACGATCGAGCCGGAAGACATTTTTGTCGGAGGTGAGCCGGTAGTAGCGTCGGAAAATCTTCTGCAGATGGTGATAGCTGTAGATCCTGCCCTGCGCGAAATCGATATCTTCGTTCGCGATCTCCGTTTCGCTCCCCAGCTCCAGATCGTCACGATCGACCGTATCGACGAGCAGATCGATCATCGTCCGTTTGTCGCGAATCTCATATTTGTCGAAGAAGCGATCCAGCGGGCGGCAGAGCAGCTCCGTGGTGAGATTGAGATCGCAGTTCCCCTCCGCCCCAGCGAGCTGTGTCAGGATCGCGTTGAGATTGAGTCTGCGCATCAGAGGACGCATCTCGAACCCCACCGTCAGACCCGTTTTGGGCTCGGTGATGGGAGGAATCGTCGATGCGCTCAGCAGCATGTCGAGCGTGTCGGCGTCTTTGACCTCTTTGGTGTTCTCATGCAGCAGTTTGTCGAAATCTTTGAAACCGAGGGCATACTGGTTCTGCGCATCGATCATCGCGACGACATCGAAGCTCTTCTGCGCGATAGAGAGGGTGTAGAGGACCAGAGCGGTGATGATGGCGATAAAACCGAGCGTCAGCATCAGAACGATTGCTTTTTTCATAAATTATAAAGCTACTTTCACTATAATATTGGTCTTATTTTATAATAAGTATCTTAAATACAACTATTTGAATTTGCACTGAACGCTCCATGACAGCATGCCATATCCGACAGACCGCACAGCGACAAATCCGGAGTGCTCGGCAAGATTCAACCAAAAGGAAAAGTTTATGAAAAAAGGTTTCTCACTGATCGAAATCATGATCGTCATCATCATCCTCGGACTTCTGGCGGGGCTCGTGCTTCCCAATCTGCTGGGCCAGAGCGAACAGGCGAAAAAGAAGATCGTCTGTATCCAGATGCACAGTATTCAGGATGCGCTCAAGAACTTCAAGCTCCAGAACGGCACCTACCCCACTACCGAAGAGGGGATCAAAGCGCTGGTCGAGAATCCCGATCCGGAGAAGTACAAGAGCTACCCGGACGGCGGATTTCTCGACGGAAAAGTACCGCTCGATCCGTGGAAGAACCCCTACATCTACATCAACAACGACGGGGATATCGACATGATCTCACTCGGTGCGGACGGCAAAGAGGGCGGCACCAAAGAGAACGCCGACATCAGCTTCAAACAGAGCTGCGAAAAGCGATAGATTCTCTGCAGTTGCGGTCACTCCGGTGGCCGGACAGACTTCATGCCGCCAGCGCTGCAGCCACCTCCGCAGCCACGGCACCCTCCTCCGTATAGACGAACAGATAGTTGTACGACAGCGATCCCGCCAGTGCGATCAACTCCTCGCCACTATGATAGATCGTCGGATATTTGACACCCTCCACTTTCGTTTTGGGCGGTACCGCGACGCGTGTCTTGGCCATCCAGCTTCCGACATTGGAAGCATAGCTTTTCGCTTCGAGAATATCTTCCAGATTGTCGCTGAGTATGACGACTCTGTCGTTGGTCATCACCTGCTGCACGGAGGGCTCACCTTCGGAGAAGATCGGCATGAAGTGTCGCGTATAGCCGATACGGTCGATATCGTACGCCAGTTCATGCGCTTCGCAAAACGCCACCGCACGCTGCAGTACGGGCAGGTGAAAATGGACCATCTGCTTGTACTGGTAGATATATTTGCCGATTTTGAAAGTGGTACGAAAGAGGGAATCGGCGCTGACGACATGACCGGGCGCTTTTGCACTGAACGCCCCCTGCTTCGGACGCAGCCCTGAGAAGAGCGCAGCATCCGATCCGACGAAGAGACGCTTCTCGCTCTCGATCAGCTGCGTGAACGCTCTCTGCCAGTCATCGGAGAGAAACGCGACATTGCGCTTATCTTTGAGTATCATGCGCAAAAAACTCATCTCCTTCTCTCCCAGCAGCCAGCAGGTCGCCGATGCATCGTCCCGGATATAGCCGGCCAGTCGCATTGCGGCGAGACCCGCATCGTCGACGCGCAGCAGGACGCATGCATCGCTCTTTTCGACTTCGACCTCTCTGTCGCAGACCACCGCCGCTGCACCTCTCCCGACCGCGACTGCGGCGGCAGCGGCATCCGGGACGAAGCAGAGATCGCCCTCCTCCGTATCGTCGGCATATGCCGTCGCGCGAAAGAGCTCTCTTTGCAGATCGTCACCCTCTGCCGTCGCCCCGATAATCTCTGCAATTTTTTCCAGTTTCATACTATTGGTTCCGTTTTTCGCGTATCATAGCGTATTTATGGTTCAAAGCAGTTATATAATAAGGAAAAATTATATTTCGATATGTTAATATAAGCTGATAAACTATCAAAGGAGCACTTATGAAAAAGATTCGATCGAAAATAGTCATACTCTCTATGCTGGGAAGTGTGCTGACAAGCGGGCTCTATGCCTACAGCAGCGAAGAGCGTATCGCGGATATGCGCCAGATGGAGTCTGCAGTGCAGCAGATGCAGAAGGGTTTTCTGTACAACAATCTCCAGGATATACAAAAAGGCGCCGAGCTGCTCAAGAAGCATACGGCACGGATCGAGCCTCCCGTCGCCAAAGATGCCGACTCTTTCAAGCGAAACTACGCCTACGATATCACGAAGCGCGAAGCGAAAAAGATCATCTCACTGGCGGATCAATCGGTCGAACAGTATAAAGCACATCGTCCCAAACAGGCGATGAACAGTTTCACCAAAATTCTGAAGCAGTGCATGACTTGCCATGCCAGAATCCGCAAATGGTAGCGTAAGCGGAGAGGGGATCTCCCCTCTCCGATGATTTAGAATTTGAAGCGCAGTGTCGCAGAGACGGATGACTGCTGATTGGAAGCTTCGAGTGCAGGCGTCATATTGGTCGCGGCCTGACTCTCCGTCACTTTCGGAGCGTAGACATACGCCAGATCGAATCCTGTCGTCTTGCTCAACTCATAGGAGAGACCTGCCGTGATATGGCTGTCTGTATAGGCAGGAAAACCGAGTGTATTGAAGTAGGCGACATTGAATGCCTGAAACGGTACGCCCGCTACCGTCGCCGGCTTGAAGGTCTTGTCATGCAGCGGTGATTTCGCGTAGTTGTAACCCGCTCTGAGGACCAGAGCCGGATTGACCTGATAGGAGGCACCCAACGCGATCACATCCTGATCATCCCACTGAAACGCATCGTAGCCGTCGGCATTGGACCAGAAGATCTTGCGATAATCGAGTGCGATCGTATAGCCGTAGCAGTCGTCTTTATACCCGATACCGATACCCGCTTCGGCAGGCTGTGAGAGTTTGAGATCTTCGTAGACACCGTCGTTGTTGAAATCGAAAACATCCTCATACTTGGTATTGATCTGTGTCTGATAGTATGCACCGATCGAGAGACCCGGCATAGGATAGTAACCGACACCCACCTGTCCGCCGACGCCGTAATCTTCACTCACGCCGCCGCTTCTCTGCGCATATCCCGCCGACGGATTCATAGGGTTGTTGGGTGTCAGTGCCGCGATATTGAGCGCACCGTATGCCAGACTCAGCCCCGCACCCAGTCTCCAGTCATCGATCTTGTAACTGATACTCGGCACGAAACGCATATACTGCAGCGATGTACGCATATTGGCCAGTCCCTTCTGAGGATCGTCGTTGCGGTAATCCGCACCCATACCCGATACACCGAACATACCGACACCGTACGCCAGATCGTCCGTGATATGATCCGAATGGGAGACGCTTGGAATGATCGAGAAGTCAGCCTTGCTGGTACCCTCCTGCCCGTTTCCGGCCATCGGCATAGGACCGACTTTCGCTTTGACATCCGGCATAAAGGCCGTCGCACCGAACGATGCGTTGAAACCTTTCATATCCACGATCCATGCAGGGTTTCTGAAGACCGAATCGGTTCCGACACCGATACCGACACCGACACCACCCATCGCTCTGGATTGTGTACCGACACCTATCATGTTGTCACCGTTTGTCGCATGCAGCATCGTAGCCGCCAGCAAAGAGAGTCCCAATACTTTCGTAATTTTACCCACAGATTTCATTTTTCTCCTTCTTCTTATAAAAATAAGTTATATTGTATCTTATTCCGGCTGAAGAAATTATTATAAGATAATTTTATATTGATACAGAGCCCGGAATGGGCTCTGTATATGGTGTTATTTGAAGCGTTTTTCGCAGTCGTTGCGAATGGCATCCGGAATCGTCGCAATTTTCATGAAGTTGGACATCTTGAGTGCCGGATAGTTGATCGAGATATAGTACTTCGGCTCCATGATCTTCGCGACGCCCTTTTCGATCAGGATCGGATAAGGGAGCAAAAAGGCGTTATGGTAGCCCGTCTTTTTGATGAACTTGGAGGTGCGCTTCCCAAGCCCCACACCGACGAGATAGCTGTCGGGGCCGATCTGCTGGACGAACTTCAACCCCTTGCCGTTCTTGAGCTTCTCGAGCAGCGCCCTGGAAGATGGCGCTTTGGCCACGACGACCATATCTTTGTAGTAGGGCATCCCCTCCATGAAGCGGTAGTTCGGCAGCAGGGTGAACTTCAGCTTGTCGCCGGAGTTTTTCAACCCTTTGAACGCTTTGTTGAGCTTTGTCAAAACCTTTTTGACCGTTTTGTCGTCGTAGGATTCCCCCATATAGGCCCTGGCGAAATAGAGCGGATTGGTGACCGCGATCTCGTTGTTCTCTTTATTGACCAATACCCGCATGACACCTGTGAATCCGCTGTTTCTCTTTTTGGCGAGAGCGAGGAGATTCTCATCGGTGAAGGTGACCGTCTTGAGGGTACCCTTTTTGTTGACCGGTGTCGCGGCAATCACTTTGAATCCGGCCTGCTTGAGTGCCTCTTCGACATGTGCGACATCCATGAAGTTTCCGATCAGATAGGTGCTCACCCGGCCGCTGACAGGCTCGCCGGGCATCGTACCCGCATCCTGCGTCTGCGTATCGGAGCCCTCCGCGCCGAAATCGGGCGGTCTGCGCTGGCTGAAAATGATACCGCCCTGCTCCTCTTTGCGCGGTGTATAGTGGATATCGGATCCGCCGACCGTGATCACATCGAGCGGCTGCACCGGTTTTGGCGGCTCAGGCAGTTTGATCTTGTAACCGTTCTGCTTGTCGGCTGCCGGAGCGGGTGCCGGAGATTCTCTCTTTTGCACTTTTTGCGGTGCCGGCTGCACCGTCTTGACGATCGGGGCTTTGACCGGTGCCGCTTTGGGTGCTATCTTCGGTTTGGTTTCGGCTGTTGCAGCCTCTTTCGCAGGCTTTTGCACCTTGGCGTTTTTCGATGCTTTGGGTACGATCGCGATCAGCGGATTGGTATTGGCGATCTCCGTTGCACCGAGCTTCCCAGTCATGATCTCGGGGATCTCACGGTCGAGTTTCGCGATAAAATCTTTGCGCACTTTGTCGTCGATACCGAGTGTCGCCTGCCAGTTGGCCAGTTTGGGCATACCTACGATGATGCGGTTTTCACCCTTGCGGATGAACATATACATCGTACAGGGAGCGAAGAGCCCGCCCTCCGGCCTCGCACCGGCATTGTCGAACAGGGTATAGGAGAATTTGAACTGACAGAGTGAATAGGTCCAGAAAGCGTCGAAACCGGGAATCGTATCTTTCCCGTCACCCTCTTTGAAGTTGTTGTATCCGGCGATGAGATAGCCCCCTTTTTCGAAGGCATCCTCGAACTTCTCCTGAAATGCATCCACGACATCTTCGAGTTCCTGCCCCTTCTCGAACGGAATTTCGAAATTCATCATGCGATCTTTCGCATACCCTTTCGCCTGAAGTATCTCCTCTTTGCCGCCCAGCTCTTTTGCGATCAGCTTGTCGAGGGCTTCGAGAGACGCCGTATATTTCTGGCGGAGCTTTGCGTCGGTGATGCTCAGCATATCGAGTATCGCATTGGGCATCAGGTGGCCGACATGCGTCACATTTTCATCCTTTTTCTTGTAGATCAGGAGATTGAACGGATTGAATCCGGCGATTCGCGGATCGATATTGAAGAGCGGCTTGACGACACCCTCGTTGGCGATCGACATGAAGCTGAGCAGATCGAGCACCGTTTTGCCGTACTTCTTCTTGTAGTGGTCGTTGACACGCTTGTGCGGGTCGGTCAGCTTGAAGCCGATCCGGTTGATCGACTTTTCTACGAACTGATTATATTTTGCCTCGATATTGCCGTCGAAAGTGAACATCTTCGCCAGTCGCATATCCTTGATCGGCAGCGCTTTGACCGCTGTCGGTACGGCGGGAGCGGCTTGCGCGGCTTTGGCAGGTGTGCTTTGTACCGCCTTCAGGGGGTTGGCGTTATTCGTCGGTTTGGCATCCATTTCATCGACGAGAATCGAAGCGATCTCTTTATCGAGATGATCCATAAAATCACTGCGCATTTTATCTTTGACATCGAGTGCCACTTTGACATTCTCCAGCAGCGGCATGCCGATGATCAGCTTGTCGGAGCCTTTGGGGATAAACATATACATCGTACAGGGGGCAAAGACTCCCGCTTCGGGAATCATCCCCTCATTGTCGAAAACGGTACTGGAGTATTTCATATGACAGAGCGAATAGGTCCAGAAAGCGTCGAATTTCGTCAGGGTTTTCTCTTCGTCCGGATCTTCGATGAAGTTGTGAAAACCGGCGATCACATATCCATGCTGTGCGAAGATATCCTCGAAATTCTCCTGAAACTCATCCACGAAATCATCGACATATTCGGGACGGTCGAAAGTGATCTCGAAATTCATCATCCGTTTTTCGGGAAGCTTGGTATAGTCGAGATATCCTGCGTTCGCTTTGCCAAACTCCGCTGATAGCATCTCGTCCAGTTTCGTAAACGACGCGATATATTTCTGGCGCACCTCCGGCTCATCGACACCGGTGATATCGAGAATCGCTTCGGGAGTCATATGGCCGACATGATACGCCTCTTCATCGAGTTTTTTATAGATCAGCATGTTGAATGGGTTGAAACCGGCCAGACGCGGATCGATATTGAATAGAGGCTTGACCACGCTGTCGTTGACGACCGGCAGAAAGCTCAGAATATCCAGCGCCGTTTTGCCGTAGAGCTTCTTGTAGACATCGTTGACCCTGCGATGCGGATCGGTGAGTTTGAAGCCGAGCTTTTTCATCTTTTCGGTGACGAACTGATTGAACTTCGCTTCTGTCTCTTTCCCTTTGACATGATAGAGCAGTGCGAGATGCTTGGCTTGTACAGCGGGCTTTGCGGGGGATTCGGCTTTGCCAAAGGCGGAGCCGGATAGCAGAAAGAGCAGGATCACACCAAGTGCGAACAACCGGGATTTTATATACAACACGTCTATGCCTCCTTTTGAATCAGACTTTTGCAAAAAACAACAGATAAGAAATTATTATCTTTTGCAAAAGCCTATAAATAGAAAAAGCCACTGTCAACTGAATGACAGCGGCTTTTTGCGGTACGAAATTATGATCGACTATTTTTTGTCGTCGTCATCCGTAGCTTCTTTGACGGCATCGCTCGTGTCGTGCGAAATCGTTTTGGTAGAGTCGTTTGCATTGTCGGAGACCGTTTTGACGGAGTCTCTGGAGTCGTTGGAAACGGTTTTGGTCGTATCATCCAGATCGTTGGAGACCTCTTTGACGGCATCGCTCGTGTCGTGTGAAATCGTCTTGGTAGAGTCGTTTACATTGTCGGAGACCGTTTTGACGGAGTCTCTGGAGTCGTTGGAAACGGTTTTGGTCGTATCATCCAGATCGTTGGAGATCGTCTTGACAGAGTCACTCGTATCGTTTGAAATCGTTTTGACCGAATCGCTTGTGTCGTTGGATACCGTTTTGGTCGCATCGTCCAGATCGTTGGATACTGTTTTGACCGAATCTCTTGAATCGTTAGAGATTGTCTTGACGGAGTCCGTCGTGTCGTTGGATACTGTTTTGACCGAGTCTCTGGAATCGTTAGATACCGTTTTGACGGAATCTCTGGTGTCATGCGATACTTCGACGACGGAATCTTTCATATCTTTGGCAGCGATCGTGGAGCTATCTTTGAGATCGGTAGAGACATTGGTGACGGAATCTTTGGTATCTTCTGCCACTTCCACAGTCGAATCTCTGATATCTTTACTCACGCTTGTGACACTCTTCTCGGAGCTTCTGACCGTTTCTACTTCACTCGTTTTCAGATCGTCGGACATTTTGACAGCCGAATCTTTCGCATCGTGACTCACATTGGTCACTGTTCTTTCCGCACTTTTACTCGTTTCGACAGCACCGTCTTTCATAGCTTTGACACTGTCTTTCGCATCATGGCTCATAGATGTCACGGCATCTTTCATATCCGTAAACATATCTTGGAAACTAAAATCGGCAGAGAGTGGAGCCACCATCGCGATTGTCAGTGCACTTGCTAAAACTATTTTTTTCATAAAAACCTCCAGGTATAAATTTTTTTTATACGAGAATTATAATATTTTTTTGCTGAATTAGAACTTAATCTATCAGATCTTCTTATATTTTCTTCACGCTTTGAAATAACAATAAATATAAGTAAATTTGATTTATAATCTCTTTTACGCTAAAATAGTCTACTCAACTACATTATGAAGGATTACCTATGAAAAAAATGCTCTTTTCGTTCGCACTCACATCTACGCTGCTGCTTGCATCCGATATCATGCACTATACCCAGGCCGACAGGATCAAGGATATGCAGACGATGGCCGCAGCGATGGGAGAGATACAGAGCGGGTTTTTCTACAACAATCTCGACATGATCAAAGAGGGCGGCCTCAAACTCGTGACGGCACTCGAGAGAGTCGAGCCCCCGCTCGAAGAGAAAGAGGAGAAAGATGTCATGACCAGATTCATGAACAACAAAGTCAAAATGACCAACTCGATCAAAAGAAGGGTGCGCAAAAAAGTAACACATATGATAGAGAGCTTCCAAGAGGGTCGGCCTGAAACGGCACTGCAGGATTTCAAAAAGATCACGGAGAGCTGCATGGCTTGTCATACGCGGCTCAGAAGCTGGTAACGGATACGGTGGTGAAACAGTATCTCAATAGAAAGACATTGCTGGCGATTGCACTGTGTGCTTCGCTGACGCAGGCACATGCGACCAAGCTGGTCCTCCCCGGCACGGTCATATCCAACGGTCAGAAGATGATCGGAAGCCGCTTCATGGGCTATGTCAAGCATGTCTATGTCAAACTCGGCCAAAAGGTCAAAAGAGAGCAGAATCTCTATGAGATGGAGTCTGCGGAGTTCGATATACTCAAGTCCCAGGCCGATCTGATGCTCGAACAGTCGCAGACGGTACTGGAGTTCTGGAAGAAGCGGCTCCACATTCTCAACGAGAAGCGAAAGCGCCTGAAGAAAAAATCGAAGATGCAGAATATCATGGGAGATCTCGATGATCTCGAAGCGCAGGCGGAGAATGCCCAGACGATGCTCGAAGCCGCACAGGTGATGGTCAAGCAGGCAGCGATCAAAGCGAAACAGCTGGCCTCCGTCTACAACTATCTCAAGATGAAAGCACCTGCAGACGGCGTCATCGTGATGAAAAACATCAAAGAGGGCGATATGGTGATGCCCGGAATGCTGACGATCATGATGGTCGACACGGAGGACCTGACGGTCGATGTCACGATCCCTGCCAGCAGTCTCAAAATCGTCCATGTCGGTCAGAAAGTCGATGTGATCATCGACGCACTCAACTTCAGGACGAGCGGTGTCGTCGATGCGATCATACCCGATGCCAATCCTATGACCCACAAAATCAAGATGCGCGTCAAATTCGACAAAAAAGATGCAAATGTCTTCCCCGGCATGTATGCGAAGATCATCGTCGATTCCCAAAGCGATGTCCGAAGCAACGACACGACCAGCGACGAAACATCCTCCAATAAGCGGAAATTCCACCCTCTCAAACTCGACTGATCCCTCCATGTCAGCACCGCCATATCCTATCGATATGCGCAGGTGCGCTATCTGTGATAGCCGGTTATAGATATTATAAGTAGCGGAATATTTACTGTTTTAATCAATATTTATAGAAATCATAAGAAGCGGAGGAGGAAAATGCTCCTCCCCTTTTTTACCAGAAGGTCAAATCGCTTTCGTATTGTACATCAGTACCGGAACGAAGAGCAGCGATACCACGACCGCCGCGACGGTACCGGAGATCAGCGCCACACCCAGTCCGCCGAAGATCGGATCGGTCGCCAGAAGCGCCGAACCGAGTATGATCGCGACGGCAGTCAGCATGATCGGCTTGGCACGGGTTGCGGTTGCGACGGCGATCGCTTCACGCTTCTCCATCCCCTTCTCTTCCATCAGCGATTTTGTGAAATCGATCAGCAGCAGAGAGTTTCTCGAGCTGATGCCCATCAGTGCGATGAATCCGATCAGCGATGTCGCCGTCAGGAAGAAGGTGTCCGTCGTCACCAGATCTGCAACCCAGTGGCCGATAATCACACCGATGATGGAGAGGAAGCTGCCACCAAGGATGATGCCGCTGATGGCGAAACTCTTGTAGTAGATCACCAGCAGCAAAAAGATCAGTACCAGCGCAGCGATAAAGGCACCACCCAGATCGCGGAAGGTATCGAGAGTCACTTTCATCTCACCGTCCCATCGCAGAAGATAGTGCTCGCCCGTCTTTTTGTCGACGAGCTTCAGGTCGAACATATAGGTCGACATACCGGGCACTTTCGTGACATTGTAATCTTTGCTGAATGTTTCGATCATCTTGTCACGCGCCTCCAGCAGCGGATAGACCTGTGACTCCAGATCGGTCTCGGCGATGACATTGAGCATCTTGTGCAGATCTTTGGAGAAGATCGTCGGTGAGCTGTCGACTCTGACGATATTGACCAGCTCGTTTACCGGTACCATCATCCCCTTCTGATTCATCAGACGCAGCGAAGAGAGCTTCGCATCGAGTGCTTCTCTCGAACTGTTGTCCAGTTTTCTGGAGTCGTCGAGCACCACAAAAAGCGGTATCTGATCGGGAGAGTGCTGCGAGTTTTTCACCGCGACCGCCATCCCTTCGAACGCCAGATAGAGTATCTGGTTGAGCTGTTTGAGCGATACGCCCGATCTGGCGACTTTTTCAGAATCGGCGATCAACTCATATTTGCTGTAGACTTCGTCAGCCATGATATCGACATCGACCAGTTTGTCGGTCTTCTGGAGTACCGATTTGACCTTTTGCGCCATACTTCTGATCGATTTTGCATTTTCACCATATACTTCCACGACGATAGAAGCCATCGTCGGCGGACCTGCCGGCTGCTCGATCATTTTGATACTCGTTCTGGGCAGCAGTGTTTCGCACTTTTTCTTGACGACAGGCCTGAGTCTGTGGACCATCATATAGGATGGCTCTTTGCGCGTATGCTTGTCGGTGAGATTGACGACGATCTCCGCCACATTCTCTCCCTGTTTCAGCGTAGAACCCTTGACCAGTCCTGCATAATCGAGCGGTGCACCCTGCCCCAGAAAGACTTCCGAATTGATCACCTCTTTCTCATGCGAGAGTATATCGAGCACACAATCGGTAATCTGGTGCGTCTGCTCGATCGAAGAGCCGGATGGCGCATCGACATAGATCGAGTAGGTGTTGGCACTCTTGCCGGGGAGCATACGTGCTTTGACCAGCTTCGTCGGGAGCATCATGATGCTCAGGCCCAATGCGACAAAAGTGATGATGATGACCATCAGACGCTTCTTGCGGACGCCGTTGACATTATAAATGAATCTTTCCAGCCACTTCATGATTTCGCTCCGCCTTTCTCACTCTTTTTTTGAAAATGGTGATGGTGATGATGCAGCTTCGGTTTTTTGAGCATCTTGTTCGCCAGATAGGGCGTGAAGATATAGGCGACGACCAGTGAAGCGAAGAGCGCTACCGGTACATTGTAAGGGATCGGCTTCATAAATTCACCCATCATCCCGCCGACAAACGCCATCGGTACCATCGTCAGAATGATCGCGAGCGTCGCGATGTTGGTCGGCGCACCGATCTCGTCGGTCGCGGTGATCATGATCTCATCCTTCTCACGATCGACGGCATCGTGTGCATGCATATGGCGGTGAATATTCTCGATCACGATAATCGCCGCATCGACCAGCAGACCCAAGCTCAGCAAAAATGCAAAGAGCGTGATACGGTTGATCGTCTGGCCCGTCAGATAGGCGATAAAGAGCGTCACCGCCAGAATCGCCGGCACGGTGAAAGTGACGATCAAAGACTCTCTCCACCCCAGTGCAATCACCAGCACGACCGCGATGATGAGAATCGTAATGACGAGGTGATGGACCAGTTCGTTGACCGCTTCGTCGGCTCTGACACCGTAGTTTCTGGTCACGACATAGCCGACACCCAGCTTTTCGAGCTCTTTGCTGTATTTATGCTGCAGCTCTTCGAGCACACCCTCCGCGACGAAGACGGCGTTTGTCCCTTTGAGCTTGGAGACCGTCAGAGTAATCTGCTCTTTTTTGACGGGATGGGTGCGCTTCTCCTGCGGTGCATGCTTCGCCTCGGCCTCTGCTGCCTCGCCCCCTTCATGTGCGGGGGCAGGTTTGAGCAGAATCTCCGCGGATTTATAGTTCTGCTTGTCGTAGGAGTCGGTCACGGTCGCGACATCTTTGAGATAGATCGGAGAGTTCATGTAGGATGCGACGATCACATTCTTGACATCTTCGACACTGTTGATCGCATTTTTGACACCGAAGATGGTCAGCTTGTTGTCTTTCGTACGCCCTTTGACATCCGGCACCTGTACTGCCAGCGCCTGTACCGCCTGCATGATCTGTCCCATCGAGAGATGGTATCCGGAGAGCTTGTAGAGGTCCACTTCGATATTGTACTGCTCTTTGTGCTCCCCTTTGAGTGTCGTTTTGGAGACATTTTCGACGGCATTGAAGTCGTTCTGGATTTTGCGCACCTCTTTGAAGAGGTCGACACGATTGAGCGGAGATCCATCTTTGAGATAGAAGGCGATCGTCACGATCGGCACATCGATATCGATATCGAAGGGACGGATCAGCGGCTGCATCGCACCTTTGGGGAGCTGATCCATATTCTGCATCACTTTGTCGTAGAGTTTCAGATTCGAATCTTCGCGGTTCTCACCGATCTTGTACATGACATTGATGATACCGACATTGTCCGCTGCCATACCGTAGATATGTTTGATACCGGAGATCTCGCGTAGTTTACGCTCCAGCGGTTTGACGATGATATTGTCGATCTCTTCGGGGGTCGATCCCGGCAGCGGTACGATGATCGTACCGCCGCTGATCGCGATCTGCGGATCCTCCTCACGGGGCATCACCACCAGCGAGAGATAGCCCATCGCCAGCAGGAATACCGCCAGTATCGGTGTCAGGGGATTGTAGATGAAGGCTTTCGCCAGTTTGCCGGCGACATCCGTCACCGGTACCTTCGCGACCGCTTCCTCTCTGTTCTCTTGATTCTTATCCATATTGTTTTTCCTCTACTCTTCGAATGTGATCTTGCTGTAGAGACCGGGATAGACGATTTTACCCTCTTTAGGGAAGGAGATCTTCACTTTGAAGGTGTGTGTCATCGGGTTGGAGCTCGGGATGATCGCCGAAATCTCCCCTTCGTTGTCGATCTTGACGGAGGGAATCTGTACATGCACTTTTTTGCCCAGCTTGATAAAGTGAAGGTTTTTCTCCGAAATCTCCGTCACGATTCTGAGCCGGCTCAGATCGGTCAGCACCATCGCAGGCATGCCAGGCATCGCCATCTCACCCTCGTTGATGTTTTTCTGCACGATGACGCCGTCGTTGGGTGCTTTGACTTTCAGATAGTTGTACTGGTTGAGTACCTCTTTGAGTCGTGCTTTGGCCTGTTCGACCTGTTTTCTGGCGATCTTGACCATGTCGCGCAGATTCCGCTCCTGCAATTGAATCCCTTCGTACTGTGCTTTGGAGACGATCCCTTTCGCGCGCAGCCTGCGGTTTCTCTGCAGGTTGAGCAGCGCGTTGGCATGCTGATTGAGATACATCTGCAGCGAGAGACTCGCCTGCTGAATCGCCAGCTCTACCTGTGACTTCGCACTGTCGATCTCTTTAGAGTCGATCTCATAGAGCAGATCTCCCTTTTTGACACGGTCACCCTCCGCCACTTTCACCTGCTTGACAAAGCCCATATAGCGGCTCGTGATCATCTTCCGGTTGTCCGAGACGACCGTCCCCGACAACTCCAGCTTGTTCGCATAGGCGTAGATACCCAGCAAAGCCAATAGCAACACGATCTTCTTCATTTTCTCTCCTAATATGCTAATCTGTAGACTTCCAGAATCTTCTGGTTGCGCAGATTCTGTACTCTCAATAGTTTCAGCAGCTTCTCGATCTGCTCGGACTGTTTAATCACGACATCGTTGATCGAAGCAAGCCCCTCTTTGTAGCGCTCCTGATAGTTGTTATAGATCTCCTGAGAGAGCTCGAGCTCTTTTTTGAGGCTCTCCACCTGTTTGTCCGCATTGGCGATTTCGGTCGTGATCTTTTTGTACTTCAGCGCGATTCCCTTTCTGGCGAGCTCCACCTGTCGTTTGACCTTCATACGCTTGAGCTTCTCCTGCTCCACTTTGTAGAGGTCCGTGCCGCCGTTGAAAACATTCAGCTTCGCCTGTACACCGACGGTATAGCGGTCATGGTCTTTGAAGTGCCCCAGAAAGGTGTTGTCACTGCTGCCATACTCCACGAAAGCACCTACTTCCGGCTGAAACGCCGATTTGGAGACATCGACCATCTTGCTCTGGATATCGAGCCCCAGCTCCGCCTTTTTGATATCGCGGTTGCGCTTGAGGACATTCTGCAGCGGTATCTTGCAATCGAAGGTATCGAGTGAGACATGTTTGATCGATTTCACTTCATGATCGAGCAGAAAGCTCAGAAAATCGTAGGAGAGGTCTCTGTTCGCCCTCGCTTCGAAAAGCATTCTGTCGACATTGGAGAGTTTGGCTTCCACTTCCAGCAGGTCGGTATTTTTGGCATATCCCTCTTTTTTGAACTCCAGCGTCGCATCTTTGAGCTGCTCGATATTTCTTTTGATCGTACTCAGGTCATGCTCGAATTTATCCAGCAGTGAGATATCGTAGTAGGTTTTGCGTATCTCGAAAGATTTCTGCGCTTCCACTTTCTGTTTGTCCAGACGCGCCATTTTCGCCATATTCTCGGCGATTTTTTTGTAGTTGCTCAACTTGAAACCGGTATAGAGCGGCAGCATGTACTGCACTTTCAGATCGTAGTGGTTTCTCGCATCGGGGTAGTTGAGTCTGTCGGGCATCGTATCGAGCAGCTGCTTCTGCGCCTGGGGATTGCCGAAGTTCTGTGCGAATGTGTTGAAATCACCGGGCGTACCGTCCGGATTCATCATCGCCTGCCCGAACGCACCCAGAAACTGATCGAAGCCGAAATCACCGAAAGTCGCTTCACGGCTCTGCAGCTTGAATCCGAAGACATTTCCCGCATCGTTCGAACGGAGTCCGGAGAGTGTTGCATCGATCTTACCGAAGTTGTACCCGCGTGCGATTTTGACGCCGAGTTTCGCGATCTTCCTGTCGAACTCCGCGATATCGATCTCGATATTCTGTCTGTTCGCCAGACGGAGTGCTTTTTTGAGCGGTAGGTTGGTATAGGCTTTCGTGCTGTCTGCATCGTTGTCTGCATCGAGGCAACCGTATAGCAGCAACAGCACCCCGAGAAGTTTGAACACCATCGTATCTCCTGTCTCTTTATATAGGATAAAATAGTTCAAATCATACAGGAATGTTACTTACAATTCAATTGTATATACCGCACCGCAGGCCCTGAAGCTGCGGCGCAAGTCCAGATAGAGATAACTGTTTTTTATATTACGGCGTACGATACCCAGTTGCATTCCGGGATGGAGGAGAGCTCTTTGAGAATCTCTCTGGAGATTTCGTCGTCGACCAGTACGACTGCGAGTGCCGACCCTTTGCCGTCACGGCCGAGTCTGAAGTCCGCGATATTGATATCATGGGTGCTGAGTGCCGTCGTGATCTGTGCGATGACACCCCTTTTGTCTTTGTTGGAGAAGAAGAGCATCTTCCCTTTGGGTTTGAAGTCGAGTTTGATGTCGTTGATATTGACGATCTTCTCATGAATATCGGAAAAGACCGTACCGCCGATACGCAGGCTCTCTTTTTCCGTCGTCAGCGTCACTTCGATCTTGTTTTTGTACTCACTGACATTGGGGACTTTGCTGCTTTGGAGGTCGATACCCTGCTCTTTGGCGACAAACTCCGCATTGACATAGTTGATCTTCTCGCCCATAGACTCCTTGAGTGCACCGACGAGCGCGAAGGTACGCAGGCTGTCGACATACTCCGCCACCTCGCCTTCCGCCTCTATTTTAAAGCGCTTGATATGCCCACGGTTGATCTGTGCAGCAAGATAGCCGATCTTCTGGGCAAGCTCCAGATAGGGCTTGACGAAAGCGGGCAGTTCACTCTCTTTGATCGGCAGGTTCAGCGCATTCGGATAGCTGGTACCGCGTGCTGCACTGATCGCCTGCTCGACCGCCTGTGTCGCGATCTTCTCCTGTGACTCGAGCGTATTGGCACCCAGGTGTGGCGTGACGGAGATATTCTCCAGATCGAGCAGTTTGTTGTCGGTCGCGGGCTCTTTGACGAAGACATCGATACCGGCATACGCCACTTTGCCGCTTTTGAGCCCATCATAGAGGGCATCTTCATTGTAGAGTCCGCCTCTGGCACAGTTGATCAGACGCACACCCTCTTTCATCTTCGCGATCTCCTCCGCGCCGATCATATCGATCGTCTCTTTGGTCTTCGGGGTGTGGATCGTGATGAAATCACATGCGAGGATCTCGTCGAAATCGGTCGTATAGGTGACACCCATATCGAGCGCTTTGGCAGGATCAATATAGGGATCGTAGGTGATCACATCCATCTCGAACGCCTGCGCACGCTTCGCCACACGGCTGCCGATGTTACCGAATCCGATGATACCCAGTTTTTTGTCTTTGAGTTCGATGCCGTACCACTTCTCGCGCTTCCAGATGCGGTCGAGTTTCAGGTGGTTGTTGGCATTCGGAAAGCTGCGTGCCGCAGCCAGCATATGTGCCATCGTCAATTCGACCGCAGCGATCGTATTGGCTGTCGGAACATTCATGACGATGATACCCTTCTTGCTGCACCCCTCGATATCGACATTGTCGACCCCGACACCGGCACGCACGATCGCCTTGATATGGGTCGCTTTCTCCAGAAAGCGGCTGTCCACATCCGTCGAGCTGCGGGTGATCGCGACATCGTAATCACCGACGACATCGAGCAGCTTCTCTTTGTCCATATCGGAAGCGTCGAGAAATTCGATATCACGCTCTGCCGCCAGCAGGTCGAGACCCTTCTGATGAATTTTGTCACAGACAATGATTTTTTTTGTTTGCATATATTCCCCTAATTTAGATTGATATGATAGACAGTTCGCGGGTAAGAAAAAATATTTTGTTTGCGCTGCAGCTGCAGCTTGTATATCCAGCTCTCCCGGGCGGACAGATCCTCCAGAACCACTTCTACATCGGAAGGAGCCTGTTGATCTCCCGGGAGGGGGATCGGTTTTCGATCGGGTGATATGTAGCGAAAGAGCAGCACCAGCATGATGACGACGCCCGCCGTCAGCGAGACAAACACACCATAGAGTATGCCGCGGTGCTGCATCGTCTCCGCTTACTTCAGCTGATCTTTAATGACATCTCCGAGCGTGATTTTGGTGTCATCGTTATAAGAGTCGAGCGCCTCTTTCTCTTTGATTCTCGCCACTTTTCGCACCGAGAGACGAATTCTGTTCTTCTCGACATCGATAAAGGAGATCGCCGCTTCGATCTCTTCGCCGATCTCCAGCTCATCCGCTTTCTTCTCTCCGAGATCTTCGTGACGGATCAGTGCATCGACACCATCTTCGAGTTCGACGAATACGCCGAAATCTTTGATATCTCTCACTTTGGCAGTGACGATATCGTTGGCTTTATGTGTCTTGGCGAACTTCTCGATCGGACTCTCCTCGAGATCTTTTTTGCTCAGAGAGATCTTCTCGTTTTCGGTATCGATACGCACGATCTTGACCTCTACCTCGTCACCGACATTGAGGATGTCACGCGCTTTGACGCTTCTGTCCCAGGAGACATCTTCGTTGTGCAGCAGCCCTTCTACCCCGCCGATACGGACAAACGCACCGAAATCGGTGATCGTCGTCACGGTACCTTTGACGATATCGCCGCTTCGATGGCTCTTTTTGAACTCGTCGAACGGTTTTGGCAGAATGTTTTTGAGCGATACGCGCAGCTTCTGCTTCTCGAAATCCATTTCGACGATTTCGACATCGATCTCTTCACCCACCTCGAGATAGTCTTTGGGGTGTTTGATATTTTTGTCCCAGGAGATTTCGGAGACATGCAGGAATCCCTCGACGTCGTTGCCCAGATCGACGAAGACGCCGTATGGCTCGATATTGCTGACCTGTACTTTGACCGCATCGCCCACTTCCAGCTGCTCTGCGAGATCGTCCCACGGATTCGGCGTAGCCGCTTTGATCGAGAGTGAGAGGTGACGCTTCGCTTCATCGTATCCGATCGCTTTGACAGGAACCACTTCGCCCTCTTCGTAGAGCTTGGACGGATTGACCGGACCTTTGTAGCTGATCTCGCTGTAGTGTACCAGACCGTCTACCCCGCCGACATCGACGAACATACCGTAGCTGGTGATCTTCTTGATGACACCTTCGACAGCTTCGTCACTGGCGAGCAGTTTGTCGATGATCTCTTTTCTGTTGGCACGATCCGCTTCGATCAGTACTTTTCGCGATCCGACGATGGAGTTGTTCTCTTTGTCCACTTTCAGGACCTGCAGTTTCACCTTTTTGCCGATCGTCGACTTCTGATCTTTCAGGTAGGCCTGTGATTTCGGCAGAAACACTTCGATGCCTTCATCACTTTCGACGATGAAACCGCCTTTGTTCTTACCGATTACCTTGCCTTCGAGAATGACAGGCTCACCCGCTTCGTCATATGACTTGACGAACTCTTCCACTTTTTTGGTGCGAAGCGCTTTTCTGTAGGAGAGACCCGGTCTCTCGTTTCTGTAGCCGGTGATCATCACCGGCAGTTTGTCACCGACCTGAAAGAGGAGATTTCCCTCTTCGTCGAGGATCTCGTCACGACGGAGCAGACCCTCCTGCTTCTTGCCCACATCTACCAAAACGGCATTCTCTTCAGGCTTGTCCGCGACGATCACGCCCTCTGCGATATTTCCGCCTTTCTCCTCTTTGATAGAAGCTTCAAACATAGAAGCAAAATCCTCTTCATCTCCCAGATCCATCGCCTCGATGGCACTTTTGCTATGAGCTTTCACGCCCGCCTCGTTTAACATCACAATCCTTTTACACTATTTGTTTTAAAATTTGAGCCATTATACAGAAAAGTTTCTTATTTTATCTATGACATTCTGGATAATCCAGTCCGGTGTCGATGCTCCGGCAGTCACCCCGCACACTTTTTTGCCTGCGAACCACGCCGCTTCCAGCTCTTCGGGTGTCTCGATCAGATAGCTGTCGGGGCAGTTGGCCTGCGCGATATTGAAGAGCTGCTTGGTATTGGAAGAGTTCTTTCCTCCGATGACGATCATCACATCCGCTTCACGGCTCAGCTTGTCGGCAGCCTCCTGATTCTCGAAGGTCGCGTTGCAGATCGTGTTGAATACGCGCACCTCCTTGACATTTTCGATCAGGTAGTCGACGATCTTCATAAACTCCTTCACTTTGCGCGTCGTCTGCGACACGACTGCCACCTTCGGCCCCAGATAGTGATCTTTGAGATCTTCCGTATCCATGACGACCAGCGGTTCGTTGACCGCGTAGCTGCGTACCCCTTTCACCTCCGGATGGTTCGCATCCCCGAAGATCACGACACGATACCCCGCCTGACTCATCTCTTCGGCGATCTCCTGCGGCTTGGTCACAAAGGGGCATGTCGCATCGATAATCTCTTTGCCGCTCTCTTTCAGCTCTCTGAGCTCATCCTTCATGATCCCGTGCGTGCGGATAATCACCTTCTCAGTATCTTTCAGCTCATCCAGCGTATGCGTGGTCCGTACATTGAAATGCTGCTCGAGACGGTTGATCTCTTCGCGATTGTGTATCAGAGGACCGTAGGTCGATGCATCTTTCGACTCCTCCGCGATCTCGATCGCCCGCTTCACACCGAAACAGAATCCGTAATTTTCCGCTAACTTAATCTCCATCCCGTACCTCGCTTATCTGTGATAGTAACTCTCTGAAATTGGGAAAAGAGGTCGCGATACAGTCGGTATCCTCTATCTTCATTCCCGTTTTGAGTCCCGCTACGGCGAAACTCATCGCGATCCGGTGATCGCCATGCGAATCGATCACCGCTTCATGCATCGTTCCGCCCGTGACGCTGTATCCATCCTCGAAACTCTCCGTTTCGATACCGATACGCGCCAGATTCTCCACCACGCTTTCGATGCGGTCGCTCTCTTTGACGCGCAGCTCGGCCGCATTTCTGACCAGGCTCCTGCCCTCGGCGCATGCCATCGCGATACTGAGCGCCGGCAGTTCGTCGATCAGCCATGCGATGTTTTCTTCGACCGTCACCGCATGCAGCGGGGCATAGCTGACGACGATATCGCCGATCGGCTCGTAGCGCTCCTCTTTGGGGAGAAATTCGATCCCGGCACCCATCCTCTGCAGCACGCGATAGGCTTCGATCCGTGTCGGGTTGAGCGAGAGGTTCTGCAGCACGACACGGCTGCCCGGCACGATCGCCGCCGCCACGGCGAAAAAGAAGGCGCTGGAGGGATCGGCCGGTACCGTGATCTGCAGCGGATCGAGCGGTGCCTCCATCGGGTGGATCTCGATCCCTTCGCCCTTCTGCGCGATCTTCGCCCCCATCCCTCGGAGCATCCGCTCGCTGTGGTCACGGCTCAGATGCGGCTCCTGATAGTACGAGGGGCTCTGCGCATTGAGCGCTGCGAGAATCATCGCACTCTTCACCTGCGCCGAAGCGATCGGCGAGCGGTAGACGAACCCTTTGAGATCCTGCACGCCCCGGATCGCGATCGGCGCCAGATTCCCCTGCCGGCGTCCGTCGATCTGCGCCCCGATACTGCGGAGCGGATCGGCGACACGACGCATCGGCCGCGATGCGAGATAGCGGTCTCCGAAGAGGACGAAAAAGCCCTCTCTCGATGCCAGAAATCCCATAAAGAGCCGAATCGCCGTCCCGGAATTGCCGCAGTCGAGAATCTGCGCCGGCTCTTCGATCCGCTCGGGAGGGGTGATCGTCATCTCATCCCCTGCATGCGTCACCTTCGCGCCGAGCCCTTTGACGATCTCGAGCGTGTTGAGGGTATCTTCCGCCTGCAGATAGTTTCGGATACGGGAGGGGCGGTCGCTCAGCAGCGAAAAGATCGCACAGCGGTGCGAGATCGATTTGTCCGAAGCGATCGAGCCTATCTGCAGATCGAAGCTTTCGGCGGGGCGGACATAGAGGCTACTCATCGCAGCGTGATCCCCAGAGTCTCTTGGAGTCTCGAAAGTATCCCATCCATGATTTCGCCGATCTCCTCTTCCGTCAGGGTCTTCTCGTCCGATCGGATCTCGAAGCGCACCGTCAGGCTCTTGCGCTCCCCGAGGCTCTCATCTTCGTAGAGATCGATCGGATAAAAGGCGCGAACCGCTTCCGAAATCTCCGATTCGAGCGTCGATTTGATCGCATCGAACGTCACGCTGTCGGGTACCAGCAGCGAGAGATCCCGCTGCAGCGACGGAAATCTGGCAAACGGCTTCGCCGTAATCGTGCCGTAGGCCAGCCTGTCGAAATCGAGCTCACACACATAGGTGCGCGGCAGATCGTACGCTTTTTCGACATTGGCATGCAGCCTCGCCACCACGCCGGCATCCTCACCCGCGATCATCACCCGCGCCTGCTCATAGGGGCTGAAGAGTGCGGAAGTCCGGGTATCTTTTTTGAGGCTGAAGGCGCCGACGACGGCCGAGATGCTGTCGCAGAAGGTGAAAAAATCCACCGATTCGGGCTTGCCGCTGTTTTGCAGTGTCGCATCTTCGCGTTGGCCGCTGAAGAGAAACGCGATCTTCTCATGCTCCTCTCTGCGACTGTCGACGACCCGCCCCAGCTCGAAGAGCTGCACCCGTTTTCGGCCGTTTTTGAGATTCTCCCCTGCCGATTCGATCAGATGTATCAGCAGCGTCGTGCGCAGCGTATTGAGCTCTTCGCTGATCGGATTGGCCAGATCGAGCGCCTCATCCACGACCGGCAGGCCGTACGCCTCCAGCACTTTTCGATTGTCGAAAAAGTAGTGCACCGCTTCGAAAAAGCCTGCACCCGCCGCTTTGGTACGGTACTGCGTACGCTTTTTATACCGGGTGTAGCTCTCGTTGATACGGCGCTTCTCCACAATCTCCAGCGGTCTGGCGGCGATGTTGTCGATACCGATAAAGCGGACGATCTCTTCGATGATATCCTGCTTGTGGGCGATGTCGGTACGATAGGGAGGTACCGTCACACGGATAAAATCCCCCTCGCTCTGCGTCTCGATCCCCAGCCTCTCCAGAATCGAAACCACTTCACTCATGTCGACGCTCTGCCCGATGAAGTTCTCGATATAGGCCTCCGTCAGCTGCAGCACCCGCTTCTCGTGCGGCTCCGCGTGGCGATGCTCGCCGCTGTAGATCTTCGCGCCGCATGCCTCCTGCGTTCTGTCGCAGAAGAAGTCGAGCCCCAGCGCCAGATCGGTCTCGCTTCCCCGGGAAGTGTTGTAGTAGAGATCATCCGTCTCGCACTGATGCTCCATACGGTAGGTCGCGACCAGATCGGGATCGATGTAGCTCGCCTCGACGATCGCATGCCGCCCCTCGATCTTCGCAAATTCGCCCTCCTGGTTCAGGCCGATCTGCGAGAGGCGCTTGCCGCCGCAGTAGAGCGATTCGATACCATCGGCATCCTTTTTGAGCGTCAGGCTCACTCTGCCCTCTTCGTTGTAGAGTTTGTCGAAATCGTAGGCGCGCAGTATCACGCCGGTACTGTGGATCGCATAGATACGCTTCTGCTCCCACGGCGAAGGGGTGTACTTCTGTGCACATGCGATACGAAACGCCTCCAGCAGCGTCTGTCGGCACGGCTCCAGCTCCATGAAGCGGTAGACCACATCGACATGCGCTTTGCCGACCACATCAAACTCCAGCACGCGGGCGATCCCTCTGCGATCCTCCCGCCAGCTGCGCTCGTATCTGCGGAGATTGCGGCCGAACGCCGCCGCGAGGTCTCTGGCCACACCGCGGATACTGAGACAATCTCCGCGGTTCGCCGTCAATTCGATATCGATGATATCGTCGTTGAGCGCTTCGTAGCTTCGCAGCTCTTTGCCCAGCACCAGCTCTCCGATGCTCTCGTCCAGCACCAGAATCCCGTCGTTCATCTTCGGCAGTCCGATCTCGTCCGCACCGCAGATCATGCCGTTGGATTCGACCCCTCTGAGCTTCGCTTTTTTGATCACGAATCCATTGCCCAGATCGGCGCCGATCGTCGCGACGGGCACCGTCTGTCCGGCTGCGACATTTTTCGCACCGCAGACGATCTGTGTCGTCTCGAATCCCAGATCGACCTGACAGATGTTGAGTTTGTCGGCATCGGGATGCTTCTCGCATGCCAGCACACGCCCCACCACCACTTTTTCGGGGATGCGCAGCGCTTCGGTGCTGTCCACTTCCAGCCCGATGCTGTTGAGTTTTTCACAAATCTTTTCGGTGGAGATATCCGCGATATCGACCCACGCCTGCAACCAATTTTTCGTCACTATCATCTGAACTGCTCCAATAACCGTAAATCCCCTTCAAAGAGCGAACGCAGATCACCGATACGGTGTATCAGCATCGCGAAGCGCTCGACGCCCAGCCCGAAAGCGTAACCGCTGACATGCTCGTATCCGACCGCTTTGAAGACATTGGGATCGACCATACCCGAGCCCAGCACCTCCAGCCAGCCCGTCTTCGAGCAGACCCGGCACCCCTCTCCCTGACAGAAGATACAGCTGATATCGACTTCGGCACTCGGCTCCGTAAACGGGAAAAAGCTCGGACGGAAGCGTACTTTCACATCGCCGAACATATAGCGGAGAAAATCTTCGAGAATCCATTTGAGATTGGCGAAGGAGATCTTGCCCTCTTCGTCGACCATCAGCACCTCCACCTGATGAAACATCGGCGTATGCGTCAGGTCGAAATCGCGTCGGAAGACCGAGCCCGGGCTGATCATGCGGATCGGCGGCTTCTGGCGCTGCATCGTTCGGATCTGCACGGGCGAAGTGTGTGTACGCAGCACATGCCCGTCGCGCAGATAGAAGGTATCCTGCATGTCGCGTGCCGGATGGTGTCTGGGGAGATTGAGCGCTTCGAAGTTGTGAAAATCATCCTCCGCGAACGGCCCCTCCTCTACCGAGAAGTTGAGCGCCACGAAGTAGTCGATGATGCGGTTCATCGTCTCGACCACCGGATGGAGCGCACCCGATGCCGATCTGCCGTGATACATCGTCACATCGACGCCGTCGGCCGCCATCTCCGCGGCGATCGCTTCCGCCTCCAGCGCCATCTTTCTCGCATCGAAGAGCTTCGTCAGCTCCGCTTTGCGGATATTGAGCTGCTGTGCGAACGCCTTCTTCTCTTCGTTGGGCACCTCTTTCATCCTGGCAAACTGTGCCGCCAGAACACCTTTTTTCCCGAAGATCTCGATCCGCACGGCTTCGAGCGTTTTGAGATCCTTTGCTTCCGCGATTTTCGCTGCTAAACTTTCCATGAAGTTCCTAAGATTTTTTGTTGATTGCATGCTCTGAGTCAGCGCTGCGATCCCGGGTAGCATGCACGCGCAGAGAGCCGCTCCTGCAGGAGATACCGATCCGATCACAGAGGTGACTCAGAAGCATCAATTGTATTGAAAAATGGATTAAGGGAAACTATATTACCATATGCGACAACATTGCAAGGAGCCCGATATGTGTATATTCTGTCAAATCGCCAACGGTGAGATGCCCGCCAACAAAATCCATGAAAACGACGCCTTTCTCGCCTTTCATGATATCTACCCCAAAGCGCCGGTCCATATCCTGATCATCCCCAAAGCGCATGTGGAGAATTTTCAGCAGGCCACGCCCGAACTGATGGCCCAGATGACCCCTTTCATCCAGGAGGTCGCGCGGATGATGGAGCTGGATGAAAACGGCTACCGGCTCATCACCAACAACGGCCCCGACGGCGGCCAGGAGGTGCCGCATCTGCACTTTCACCTGCTTGGCGGGACGAAGCTCAGCTGGCCCCAGATGGCGCCGGACAGGGCGAAAAAAGCCTACTAGAATTCAGGGGAGGTTTCACTTCTCCTGATGCGTCTCGAGAGCCAGATTGTGCAATCCGTGCTTCTCGAGCAGATCCAGCAGCCTGACGACTCTGGCATAGGGCACCGACTTGTCGATACGGACATTGACCGGTTTCTCCCGCTCCTGCACACGCCCCAGCAACCCATCGAGTCTCTCAAAAGTCACCTCTTTGCCGCGATAGGCGATCGCTTCACGCCCCAGCTCGATATTGATCTGCTCCTTTTCGATCCGCTGCGTCGCGCTGCGGGTATCGGGCAGCGTCAGCATGAGTGCGAGCTCCTCCTTCTTGAAGGTCGAACTGACCAGAAAAAAGATCAGAATCAGAAAGACCACATCGATCAGCGGCGTGAGATCGGGGCTCAGGTGCTCTCTGCGCTTCATGCGAAGATCTTCCGGCTCAGGCGGGTGGCGAGGCGCGCTTCGATCTTGTCGAGCATGCTGATGAGATAGTTGTAGCCGATATAGTGCGGAATCGCGACGACCAGCCCCCCGACCGTCGTGATCAGTGCCAGCGAGATACCGCCGGCGAAGACACTCGGATCACCCAGCCCCAGCCTGCTGATCGCGTTGAAAGCGCTCAGCACGCCGATCACCGTCCCCAGCAGTCCCAGCAGCGGTGCGATCGAGGCGATGATACGCACGGTACTGAGCCCCTTCTCGAACTCCACCATCCGCTCCGTCACCATCTCCCTGCCCAGAATCTGTCTGGCTTCCGGATCCCCGACATCCAGCTGCGCGTAGATACCCTCCGCCAGTGCTTCGACCCTGCCGCGCGCCAGCAGAAACTGGACAAATTTGATAATCATCGTCGTGAAACCGACAATGTTGAGAAAGAGGAGGATATACATAATCACCCCGCCCTGTTCGATATAGTGCATCAGCTGCATGCTCATCCTTTCAGTCTAAATGTAATCGGTACCGTGATCTCCATCCGCTTCAGCCCCAATCCTTGCGGGATCGGTGGCAGATGCAGCCGCCGGATGGTCCGCGCTGCCGCACGGGCGAGGATCTCACGGGGAGCGGCGATCACCCGTACCGCTTCGACCTGCCCGTCGCCATGCACCGTAAACGCCACCCTCACATCCCCCTGCAGATGCATGCGCCGGGCCATTCTCGGATAGTAGAGCGATTCTTTGATCTTGCGGCGGATCAGCGCGATATAGTGGTCCCGAAGCGTCGCGCTCTCGGCAGGCCGCTGCGGTGCTATCGCCGCTTTGGCTGCATGCGTGACGGGCGGCACGGGCTTATGGTGCACCGCTCGGGGAGGCTTTTTCGCCTCTTTTGCATGCGGCTTGCGTCGGGGACGCTTTGTCTCTTTTCTATGTATCGGTTTCGCTTTCGGTTCGGTTTTGGGCTTTGGCATCGGCGGTTTTGGATCGGGAGGCTCGACCGGCCGAATCTGCGGCGACGGCGGTATGACCGGAGGGGGCGGTTTCGCGACCGCCACATGCGTGAGCGTGATGTGGCGGATCTTCGCCTCCGGGCGTACGACGGTCGCAGGCCGATCGATCTGCATGCGTATCACCCACAGATGCAGCGCCGCGACCGCCAGAAAGATCGCGAATATACCGATTCTGCCCGGCATCGCTCCCCGCGCTCTCATGCGCCTCTTTGCGAAAGCGCCCCGTAGAGCTTACGCATCAGCGGCACATCGATCCCCAGTGCCGCACCCTTTCGGACGATGTAGCCGCCGAGCGTCTCCAGCTCCGTCCGGCGACCCGCTTCGAAGTCGCGCTGCATGGAGGTTTTGGCATCCGGCGGCAGATTTTCCGCCTGTTTGCGTACCTGTGCGATATCGGCCTCGTCGATCGGCACGCCCAGTCCGTTGGCGACGCTGCGTATCTCCGTCAGCAGCGCCTCCGCCTCATCGCGATGCTCCCGCCAGACCCTGTCCATCGGCATCGCATGATACGCGGTCAGCATAGCGAATGTCGCGATGAAGAGATACTTCTTCCAGCATGCATAGCGCGCATCCTCCCGGCACTTGCTCTTGAGCCCGCTTGCGTTGAGCAGCTGTTCGAGTCTCCGCATCCGCGCATCGATCCGCTCCGCGCCGAAGATCAGATAAAAGAGCGGCGACCGCTTCTCGATCAGACCCGGTGAAGCGATATGGGAGATCACATGCACACACCCCTCGCACACAATGCCGCGCTGCAGACAGGCGGCGATCTCTGCAGCGTGATCGACACCGTTGGAGAGCGGGACGACGACCGTCTCCTCCCCGACAAACGGCGCGACCATCCGGCATGCCGACGCCAGATCGTAGCTCTTGACCGCCAGAAAAACGGCATCGAACCGCGTACCGGGCTGCGGAGGGCGCGTATCGGGATGGACGGTAAAGGTTTCGTCATGGTCGATCACCTGCAGTCCCGACGCTTCGATCGCCGCCAGATGCGCCCCGCGCGCGAAAAGCGTCACCTCGGCCGCTCCCGCACGGATCAGCTTCGCCGCGACATATCCGCCGACACCGCCTCCCCCGACGACCGCTATCTGCATCATCGCTACAGGCTCAGCACATGCGACTTGAGTATGACCGCATGCATCGTCCCTTCGTAGACATGCGTCTGCTCCACATCTCCGACCACTCTGACCGTGCAGCGGTTACCGTCGCGCGCTATCACCTCCGCCTCGAAGAGCACGATCTCCCCGACCCGCACCGGCGCCAGAAACTTCGATTCGCTTCCGGCCAGGACGACATGGGGGTCGTTGACCGCCGCCATCGCGGCGAAATCGGCCGCACAGAAGCAGAATCCACCATGCACCAAGCCCTCGGCATCCGCACGCATCGATTCGGTCGTCCTGAGCTCGACCTTCGCATACCCCTCTTCCAGCTGCAGCAGCTCTCCGCTCAAAGCGGGATCGATCTCCCGGTGGGTTTTCAGTTCCATAACGCGCTCCTTTGATAGAGATACAGGCATATACCGTTGCCGCCATTATATCACGACTGCTCTTTTCGGCTGATGAGCAGCGATCCGACGACGACGGCGATGATGCCCGGCAGCGTATGCATCGACGGTATCTGCGAGAGCAGCAGCCACGAAAAGAGCAGCGTAAAAACCGGTATCAGGCTCACCATCGCACTCAGTTTGGTGATCGATGTGAAGTGCAGCGCTTCGATCCAGAGCATCTTCGCCAGCGTAAAGACGAGAAAACCGTTCAGCAGGATAAAGGGGAGCGCCTCCCGAAAAGCATGCAGCGAAAGCGGCCGCTCAAAGAGCAGTGCCAGTGCCAGCACGATCGGAATCGCCGCGATATCGCGAAAGGCCAGCACCGTCTCGGAGCTGACGAAGTTTCGCGCGCGCTTCTGGTAGAGATTGGCTACGGGCGCTATCGCCGCCGCCGCCAGAATCATCAGATCCCCCTTGTTGAACCGGAAATCGGCCGGAAAGACGACATAGATACCGCCGACCGCCATCATGAAGGCTCCGATCGTCGGCACCACGCCCAGCTTCTCCGAGCCGAAAACATTGAAATAGAGATAGGAAAAGAGGAGCTGGAGGATGATGATCACCGACATGTTGGCCGCCGTCGTGTAGCGCAGCCCGATGAAGATCAGCACGAACATCCCATTGATCAGGAGTGCCGTCATCAGCAGATCGAAGCGCGCCTCGGCGGAGATGAGCTCATGCAGCTTGCCGCGGTGGTGCAGATAGGCGACGAAAAAGAGCGTCGCGACGGCGATCGAAAAGGCATAGGCGTAGAGCGAGCCGATATAGCGCAGCGTGAAAATCGAGAGAATCGGAAAGAGCCCCTCCAGCATCGCAAAAAGCCAGGCATAGAGGAGTCCGCGTTTTTCAGTATCCATAGCGGCACTATAACGGCGCTTACTTAATCTTTGCCTGAAACGGCTAACTTTTGGTTTGTTTCGATACAATCGAAATACTAAGGAAAAAAATATATGTCATTTACTACACTGGGGCTTTCGGCTCCGATTCTACGCGCAATCAAAGAGGCGGGCTACACAGAGCCTACACCGATCCAAAAAGAGGCCATTCCCGTCGTCTTGCAGGGCAGAGATCTTCTGGCCGGCGCCCAGACCGGCACGGGCAAAACTGCCGGTTTCACCCTCCCGCTGCTGCAGAAGCTGAGCGACCGCAAACCCGAAAAGGGCAAAAAGCGCGTCCGCGCACTGATTCTCGCCCCCACCCGCGAACTGGCGGCGCAGGTCGGCGAGAGCGTCCGTCTCTACGGCAAACACCTCCCCTACAGATCGACCGTCATTTTCGGAGGGGTGGGTATCAATCCGCAGAAGCAGATTCTGCAGAAGGGCGTCGATATCGTCGTCGCCACGCCGGGCAGACTGCTCGATCTCGTCTCGCAGCGGGCGCTCGACCTCTCGCATGTCGAGACACTCATACTCGACGAAGCGGATCGCATGCTCGATATGGGATTCATCCACGATATCAAAAAGATTCTGGCGCTGCTGCCCCACAAACGGCAGAACCTCCTCTTCTCGGCCACCTTCTCAGACGAGATCAAAAAGCTCTCCGACAGACTCCTCAACGCACCGGCGCTGATCGAGACCGCCCGCAGAAACACCGCTTCGCAGCTGGTGGAGCAGATCGTCTACCCGGTCGATAAAGCCCGCAAAAAAGATCTCGTCATCCACCTGATCAAAGAGAAGGGATGGAGACAGGTCCTGATCTTCACCCGTACCAAACATGGTGCAAACCGTCTCGCCGAACAGCTCAACAAAACGGCGATCACCGCTGCCGCGATCCACGGCAACAAAAGCCAGGGTGCCAGAACCAAAGCGCTCGCAGACTTCAAATCGGGCAAAGTGCGCGTCCTCGTCGCTACCGATATCGCGGCCAGAGGGATCGATATCGACCAGCTGCCGCATGTCGTCAACTTCGAGCTTCCCGAAGTGGCGGAGGATTATGTGCACCGCATCGGGCGTACCGGGCGTGCGGGCGTCAGCGGCGAAGCGGCATCGCTGGTCTGCGTCGACGAAGCGCAACTGCTCAGAAATATCGAAAAGCTGATCAAAAAACCGATCCCCAAAAGCGTCGTCGAGGGCTTCGCGCCCGATCCCAAAATCAAAGCGGAGCCGATTCAGAAGTGAAGAGGCGGCGGACGCCGCAGCGGCGGCAGAAGGGCATCGGCACACAGAGGCTGACCGGCCTCTCGGGGCAGCGCCTCTACACATCCTTTACACAAATATGGTGTATAATCGCTTCTATTATGGCGTAAGGGATATATCATGAAAATTCTCCTGCTCGAAGATGATCCGATTCTCTCCGATCTCATGTACGACCATCTCACCGAAAACGGCTATGAGACGACGCTCTGCATGGATGGGCAGGAGGCGATCGAAAAGGTCGATACCCACCGCTACGATCTGCTCCTCTTCGATATCAATGTACCGCGCAAAAGCGGTATCGAAGTGCTCAGGGAGATACGTGCATACAGCAGACAGACGCCGGCGATCCTGATCACCGCCTATCAGGATATCGACCATCTCAAGCGCGGTTTCACGGCCGGCTGCGACGACTACATCAGAAAACCCTTCGCCCTCGAAGAGCTCGACGAGCGCATCAACAACATCAAAAAACGCTACCGTATCGACGACGACCGGGCCCTGCCCGTCACCCCCGGGATCGGTTTCGATATATCGAAGCGCGAACTCCGCTTCGACGACGGCACGAACGTCACCCTCTCGCAGAAAGAGGCGCAGATTCTGCACTACTTTCTCAATCACGGCGGTCGCGTCATCTCCCCGGAAGAGTTGATTCAGAACATCTGGGAGTATGAAGAGATGCCCTCCGATGCGACACTGCGCGTCTATATCAAAAACCTGCGCAAACATATCGGCAAAGAGCGCATCAAAACGATTCGCGGTATCGGATACAGCTTTGAATCCTGACGAAAAGAGAGCGCTCGTGCGCTTCATCGCACTCTACAGCCTCTCGGCGCTGGTACTGATGGCGATCATCGCCGTGCTCTACTACAACAAAGCGGTCAACGAAGCGAAATCCTCCTGCAAAAGCGATCTGAAAAACGCCGTCATGAGTGCAGAGATGGATCTGCGAAAAGCCTGCATGAACAACCGCATCTACCGATTCGACCCCGGGCACTACAAACTGCATGTCGCCCTCTTCGACCGCAATCGCCGGCCGGTCGCCTCTTCGCTGACCTACGACGATGTCGATCTCGACCAGGCGATGCGTATCCTCCCCGACCATATCCACGTCGTCAGGAAACTCCCCAAACCGATTCAGGATATCCAGTATATCGTCGCCGAAGATCTGCGCATGCCGCAGCAGCTGCATCGGCTCAAGCTCCTCATCGCGGCGACGATGATCGTCTCGATGCTCTTCGTGGCGCTGATCGGATATCTGCTCAGCCGCCTGCTGCTGAAACCGGTCAGAGAGCGTATCCGTGAGCTCAACCGCTTCATCAAAGATACCACCCATGAGATCAACACCCCCGTCACGGCACTGCTGATGAGCGTCTCGGCACTGAAACGCAAGGGGATCCGGGAGGAGAAGCTGCTGCGTCACATCTCGATCAGCTCCAAACAGATCGCCAATATCTACAACACCCTCTCCTATGTCAGCTTTTCGGAGCTCAAACACGAAAAGAGCCGACGCTTCGATCTCAAAAAAGAGATCCGCAAAAGCATCCTCTTCTTCGAGGAGATCGCAGCCGCCAAACAGATCGAAATCAGAAGCGATCTCGAATCGACCTATGTGAAGATGGAGAAAGAGAGCGCCGACAAGCTGATCAACAACCTCCTCTCCAACGCGATCAAATACAGCTTTTCGCATACGACGATCACCGTCACGCTCCGGGACGGCAGACTCTCCGTCGCAGATGAGGGGATCGGTATCAGCGAGCAGGACCAGATGCTGATCCTCCGGCGCTACAAACGCGCCAGCGAACTGGGCGGGGGATTCGGTATCGGGCTCGATATCGTCAATACGATCTGCAAGAAATACGGGATCACGCTGGAGATCGTCTCAGCCCCCAATCGGGGATCGACCTTCATCCTCGACTTCAAAAATCTGATCCAGTCGTCAGCGTGAGCCCCTCCGCATCACCCCATGATATCCTCTAAAATCGTCGTGATCTCCGTGCGTTCATGACAGCGCAGGCGTGTCAGCAGCCCTCTTTTGGGCATCAGCCGGTTGCTGCCGACCAGCCCGATCGCGTTGCAGACCACTTCGCTGGTCTTGGGGAGGGCGTCGCGCGCTTCGATGCGAAAACGGTAGCTGCCGCCGTAGAGCCGTGAGCTCAGCGGCATGACGATGAGGGAGTGGTAGATGCCCAGCGTCACGGCGCGGTTGAGCCGGTCGTTTTGCCAGATGAGCACGGGGCGGATCTTGCCTCTGGCCGAGGGGTCGAGATCGGCGAAATAGATCTCCCCTTTGTGAATCTCCACCCCTTCCAGCCCTTCGGCGGTGCTGTCCTCGGATTCCAGCGCCTCGAGCCACGCCTTTTTCTGCGTGCGCGGCCGCGTGACGAAGATCGCTCTGTTTGCCAGCAGCCATGCCCGATACGCCGGATCCTGCTCCCGCGCTACCGCCTCGAGAAAACGCGCTTCCCTGCTCTCTTTCATGCTTTTGCCCGCAGTCCGCCGATATCGAACCAGAACTTCGACCCTTTACCCGGCGTGCTCTCGATCTCGAGATAGCTGTTGTGGAGCTTGAGGATATATTTGACGATGTAGAGCCCCACGCCGATCGAATTGTCCCATGTCAGCGCATCGACACGGAAAAAGCGCTTGGTGATGTTTTCGATATCCTCTTTGCCGATGCCGATCCCCTCGTCGATCACCTCCACGCGGTCGTCGCGGACGCGGATCGTGACCGCCTCATCGGAGTATTTGAGCGCATTCTCCACCAGATTGGTCATCAGATTGTCGATCATCGCGCGGTCGGCTTCGATCGTGACATCCTCCGCATCGATCGTGATCTCTCTGTTTCGGTACTTCTGCTGCAGGGTATCGCGCACCTCCTCCAGCAGCGGAAGCAGCCGGAATTTCGTAAATACGGGGGTGAAGTTCTCGTTTTCCAGCTTGATCGCCAGCGCGAGCCGGTCGATCATGCCGGAGATCTTCGTCGCGTTGGAGAGCACCTTGTCGAGAAATTTGATGCGTACTTCACGGCTGAGATTGTCGTCGTCGCGCACCGTCTGGGTATAGCCGATGATCGCGGCGACGGGGTTTTTGAACTCATGGCTGATCGCGGAGATGATATCGCTCTGCTTTTTGCTCAGCATCTTCAGGTTTTTGGTATATTTGGCCTTCTGTCGCTCGCGCTTCTCCAGCTTCTTCGAGACTTTGGCGATCTGTTCGGAGATCGTCTCGAACTCTTTGCAGCAGCGCACTTCGTCGAAGTGGACTTCGTACTTTTTGTTGAGCATGTTGTCCAGGCTCTCTTCGATCAGCTCCAGATCGCGGGAGATCCTGCGGTTGATCCGCATCGCCAGCCAGAGCGCCAGCGCCATCGCCGCACCGAAGAGCCCGATCGCCTTGAGCCAGAAGCTGAAGAACTTCTCCCGGATGCTTTTGAGCGCATAGGCCATACGGATAAAGCGCTGCTCCTCTCTTTTGGCGACATAGAGAAAGTTGCGCCCCACGCTGTGGGAGTAGCGGATACTCTCTCCGATCCCCTCCCGCAAAGCCTGCCGGATCTCCGGACGGTTCAGGTGATTCTCCATCCCCGCCACTTTGCGGTTGCTCTCGTAGCGCACATGCCCTTCCCTGTCGATGATCGTGATGCGGATACCGGTTTTTTTGTGGATCTGCGCGATCAGCGGCGCGGGATCGGTGACATACCGCTCCGCCGCGGTATAGCTGTCGATCATCTTCAGCAGCATCGTTTTGTGGTTGTTGATTTCGATGCGCTTCAGCAGGTAGTAGCCGCTGATACCCGTCAGCAGCAGCGTCGCGAAAAAGAGAATCGAAAAGTTTCGGAAGTAGAGCTGGTCGAGCCTCAGCATAGTTTGTAGCCCACGCCTCTGACCGGCTCGATGTAGCCTTTGGATTTGTCGGGATCGATCTTTTTCAGCAGGCGGTTGATCGTGACATTGACCGTCTTCTCCTGCTTGTGCTCGTCGTCTCCCCAGACACTGGCGAGGAGTTCGTCACGGTTGAGGATGGTGTGGCGGTGCCGGACGAAGTAGAGCAGCAGCTCGAACTCCAGGCGGCTCAGCTTCACTTCATCGCCTGCGACGAAGACACGCCGCTCGTCGATCTCCAGCGTGATGTCGCGATAGAGCAGCTTGCCCTCCCCGCTTCCCATCGTACGCCGCAGGATCGATTTGACCCGAAGCAGCAGTTCATTCATGTTGAAGGGTTTGGTCATGTAGTCGTCCCCGCCGCGCAGGAAGCCCTCTTCGACCTCGTCGTCGCGGTTTTTGGCACTGACGAAGATGACGGGAATCTGATAGCCGATCCGACGCAGCTCGTCGACGAACTCGCTCCCCTCGATGCCCGGGAGGTTGCGGTCGACGATCATCAGGTCGACCTCCTCCTCAGCCAGAAACGCTTCGACCATCTTCGTCGAGAGAAAACCGGTCACTTCATAACCCGCCTTTTCGAGATGATACTCCTCCAGCTCGAGGATATCCTCTTCATCTTCGATGATGACGATGTGTGCGTTTTTCACAGCTTCAGCTTTCCGCCCTTATATGCGAAATAGGCCAGCTTGACGATATTGACACTACGATCGGAGACGCGCTCGAGCTTTCGGATCGTATTGAGGAAGTCGACCAGATCGCCCGACGCCTCCGGATCGACACAGATCTGCTGCAGGATGTTTTTCTCCATGATCGAGAGGATATCGTCGCATTTGCTCTCTTCGACATTGACCTTGCGATAGAGATTTTCCAGCGTCTCTTCACTGTCGGCTTCGATCGAGTTCACCGCCGCTTCGAGCGATTTGCGCGTACTCTCCAGAAAGGAGTTCATATCGTCTCTCAAAGGTGCGGCATCGAACTCGCTGCTGATCTGCATCTTGACCTTTTTGGCGAAGGTGCGCACATAGTCGGAGATGCGCGTCAGCTCGCTGGCGATCTTCAGATGGGCGATGACGACGCGCAGATCCCGCGCCTCCGGAGAGAAGAGCGCGAGGGTTTTGATGATCTCGTTGTCGATCTTGCTGTTGCGCTGATGCGCATCTTTGAGCAGTGCGCGTGCTTCGGAGGCTTTCTGCGCATCGCCCTCCTGTGAGGCTTCCACCGCCAGCTTGTAGGCTTTCAGGACATCCGACGCCAGCTCCAGCACTCTTTGGCGCGACTTCTCCAGTATCTCTTTGTAGTTTGTCAACATTATCCAAATCTCCCTGTTACATAATCTTCCGTCAATTTCTCTTTGGGATTCAAAAATATCTTGTCGGTTCTATTATACTCTATCAACTCTCCCAGATACATGAAGGCGGTGTAGTCGCTCAGACGGCTCGCCTGCTGCATGTTGTGCGTGACGATGACGATCGTCAGATCCTTTTTGAGTTCGCTGACCAGCTCTTCGATCGCACCCGTAGAGATGGGGTCGAGCGCCGAAGTCGGCTCGTCGAAGAGGAGTATCTCGGGGCGGAGCGCGACGGCTCTGGCGATACAGAGGCGCTGCTGCTGCCCGCCGGAGAGCCCCATCGCGGAGTCGTTCAGGCGGTCCTTGACCTCGTCCCAGATCGCCGAACCCTGCAGCGCTTTGGTCACCTTCTCTTCGAGCACCTGCTTATCCTTCACACCCGCCAGCTTCAATCCGTAGGCGACATTCTCGAAGATACTCATCGGAAAGGGCGTCGGCTTCTGAAAGATCATCCCCACACGCTGACGCAGATGGATCAGTTCGTTCTCTTTTCTCAGCTTCAGGATATTTTCGTACTGATCTTTTTCGATATCGAGCAGATTGACCTCTCCTCTGTATTCGTTGCCGGGATAGAGGTCATGTATACGGTTGAGCGAGCGCAGCAGCGTCGATTTGCCGCATCCGCTGGGCCCGATCATCGCGGTGATCTTGTTCTGGTAGACCGGCAGATTGATCGACTTGAGCGACGGTTTGGAAGCCCCCGCATAGCGAAAAGAGAAATCTTTGATATCCATGATGATTTGTTTTGCCATAAGCGTTTATCCTTTGTGTCTGGTGAGATATCTGCCCAGCAGATTGATGAAGAGCACGATCATCGTCAGTACGAACGACGCCGCCCATGCCAGATCGCGGCTGGGCTGGTCGGGGTAGTTGGCGAGGTTGTAGATACTGACCGTCAGGGAGGGGAACTGGTCGTTCAGATTCATCGTCATGTAGGCGTTGTTGGCGGAGGTGAAGAGCAGCGGTGCGGTCTCTCCGATGATCCGCGCGAACGCCAGCAAGATACCGGTCATGATCCCCACCTTGGCCGCTTTGATCACGATCTGGAGGATGATTTTGTGTTTGCTTCCGCCCAGTGCGATGCCCGCTTCCCGGAGCTCTTTGGGCACGAGCGAGAGCATATTGTCGGTGGTGGAGATGACGATCGGAATCATCATGATCGCCAGCGAGACGCTGCCCGCCCAGCCGCTGTAGTGGTTGACCGGAGAGACCAGCAGCGCATAGACGAAGACGCCGATCACGATCGAAGGGGCGCTCATCATCACATCACTCAGATTTCGGATCACCGCGGCGAGGCGGCTCTGGTTGGAGTATTCGCGCAGCCAGATGCCCGCCATCATCCCCAGCGGCACGCCGATCAGCGTCGCGATCGCCCCCATCGTGAACTGTCCGATCAGCAGGTTTCGGATACCGCCGTTGACCAGATCATGCACGAAGATCGAAAAGTGCATGCTCGAAAGCCCCCGGATCGTCAGCGTCGTCAATATCCAGAACAAAAATCCCATCCCAAGCAGTGCCGAGATCGTCGAGAGTATCAGTATCACCTTGTTGAGCAGCAGTCGGTTCATTTTTGCTTCCTTCCCAGAAAGTAGAACTTCGCGACCGAGATGATGATGAAACTGATCACGAAGAGAATCAGCGCCAGATAGAACATAGAGCTCAGCTCCAGATCTTCCGCTTCGGCGAAGTTGTTGGCGAGCAACACCGGAATGGAGGTGGTCGGATCAGTGATCTTTTTGGGCAGCTGCATCACCGAACCGATCAGAAACGCCACCGCCATCGTCTCGCCGAGCGCACGCCCGAGCGCGAGAATGATCGATCCGATGATACCCGTCTTGGCGTAGGGCATGATCACATCCTTGATCACTTCGAATTTCGTCGCCCCCATCGCGTAGGCGCTCTCTTTGAGGACATCGGGGGTGGTGTTCATCGCATCTTTGGTGATCGCCGACATGAAGGGGATGATCATGATCGCCAGCACCAGCCCCGCCGTCAGCAGCCCGATACCGCTGCCGCCGAAGAGGTGCTGCACGATCGGCGCGAAGTAGAAGAGTCCCCACATACCGTAGATGATGCTCGGAATCGCCGCGAGCAGCTCGATCGAGACGGAGACCGGCTTGATCATGAAGTCGGGCGCCACCTCCGTCAGAAAGATCGCGATCCCCATCGCGATCGGCGTCGCCACCACCATCGCGATCAGCGTCGACAGCAGTGTGCCGACGATCGGGATCAATCCCCCGAAGACACCGCCCTCGTCATCTTCGCCCACCTCCCACATATCGGTCACCAGAAAGTGCCATCCGAACTCCTTGATCGCATCCTGCGCATAGAGATAGAGCACGATGAAGATCCCAAGCAGCAGGAAAAAGGAGAGCGTCGCCGAAAAGAGGGAGAAGTTTTTGAACAACTTGCCTGTCATGTTATACCTTGGTCAGAACTGGGTGTGGAAATTTTGCGCTTATTTTATCTACAAAAGATTACAAAATAGTTACAAAACACTTTTCACCTGCAACTACAATTATATTATATCAAGTGTTCAAGTTGATTCAACCACTGATTAAATCTTAACGCTTTTTTTCTAATCGTATTTAGTCCTATATCACTAGCAATAGCTTCTCCATAAAAGACTTTATCATAGCTCTCTCCCATTTCATTAAAAAGTTTTTCAATCCTTTTTGACGGAGCGGTTTGTGGCGAGTCATTGATCTTTTCAATATCATCTTGAAAAGAGGCGATTATTTTTTCCATTTCATTTGCAATTTTATCATTTTTAAAATACTCTTCAAAATATTCAGGTTTACTAAAAAGTAGCGTTTCAAATTCATACTTTTGGATATAAGGTATAAATTTTCTGTCATTAAAACATTTAAATAGTATCTCTTCAAGTTCATCTACATCATCAGTTGGCCTTTTGCTAAATCCATAAAAGTCATAAAATGTTGTTACATAGTCAAAATGAGGTAAAAGCCTTATAATCTCATTTTTAATTCTATCGATATTTATACATCCACCCGGGTTTTTTCTACCACATCTATCTTTACTTGTCGTAACAATTACAGGATTTATAGATACATTATATTCCATTAAGTGTGGTAAAAGCACCTTATTCACAAACTCCCTTTCAGTTTGCCCCTCTACCGATATAGCAACCCTTATCATGGATTAGCTCCAAGAAGATTTTTTTGCCAAAGCTCTCCTATGCTATATTCTTCAATCCATTCTTTTAAACCACCTAAATCCAACCTCTTAAATGTAGAGCTATTATCTTCCCTATCTACAACAATAATATCTTTGGCGTCAAAAAAGTCTATAAAAGTCACAGATTGAGTAGAAGCAATAATTTGTGTCTTTGTTGAAGCCACTCTAAACAAACTTGCCAAAATATTCAGTGCATAGGGATGTAGCCCAAGTTCTGGCTCATCTATGAGTATCATAGTCGGTAGTTTTGGTTGCAAGAGAAGTGTTGTCAAACAGATAAATCGTATGGTTCCATCTGAGAGATCATTTGCATCAAAATATAAATCACTCCCCTTATGTTTCCATCTAAGTTTTATCATCTCTTCATTTGCAATATCAGGCTCAAGTATAAAATCATGAAAAAATGGTGCTACTCTTTGGATTGTTTTTACAATTTGGCTATAATTTTTTTCATAGAAATGTTTTATATAATAAAGATAAGCGGGTAAATTATGTCCATCTACTGCTAACGAGTAATAATCATCTACACGACAAGGCTGTTTCATAGGCGAGGATTTGCTTGTATCATGAAAATGGTAAACTTTCCAGTCGTTTATATATTTTACAATATATACATTTACACCATAGTCCTTTGGATCGTACAAGGGAAGATTACTCTCAAAACCACCAATATTAGGCTTTATAAAATTTTTATTGCTGGTATCAATGTAAGTATTTTCTTCTTTAAAAATCAACTTATTATCATCAGTGGGGACAAGTGTTGCCTTATATCTATTTGGTGCAAAATGTAAATCAAAAATCAACTCTTTTGTTACTTTGGCTCCAAAATGCAAAACCTTATTTGCTCCACCCATTTGTGCGACTGTTAACTCTAACTCTTTTTCTATAATCTTTCTCATAAAGTTAAAAAAGCCTATAAAGTTACTCTTACCAGCTCCATTTGCACCCAGCAAAATATTTATATTGCCAAAGTATAAATCTAACTCTTTTATAGATTTATACCCTTTTAGTTGCATCCTGTCCAACTTGCCAAGATCATTATTCATATTTATTCCCTAAATGAATCCCAAAATTCACATACAACAAAAAGAACCTGTTGTCAAATGTTGATTTTTAATATGTTATCTTATCTCAAAGTAGTTTGAAGAGAGATAATTCAAATTGAAACAAATACACGAACAAGTATTACTCTATTTTATATTTTATGTTGAAGTACGAAAGTATGAAAAAAATTTATGATTCTGTCCTTAGATTACAAAAGCTTGTAGCCGATCCCATGTATCGGGACAATGTAGATTTTGTCACCG
>CAYLLC010000006.1:0-21899 GCA_964384355.1 uncultured Sulfurospirillum sp.
GATGGCTGGGGACAGATCCTCGCGATACGGGAGTCGAGCGACGGTACGACCGTCTATAGTGTATTTGACCAAAGTAGCTATATAGAGCAGTAAGCAGTTGCCCGACATGCGTCGGGCAGCATGTCAGGCCTTTTTCTCGGTGAAGTTTTTCACCAGATTTTCGAAAAAGCTCTCCACCTCTTCGGCGGCCGTTTTGACCTTTTTCTCCAGTTCAAATTTTGACTCCTGAAATTCACGCGAGAGCTCTTTGCGCTTCTCTTCCCAGAAATCTTCGGCTTCCATCTTCGCCAGATGCGCCCGCAGTGCGCTGATATCAAGCTCCGCATCGGCCTTTTGGGCCACCTTTTGGGTGAACGCTTCGGCGCTCTCTTTGAGCGTTTCGAGTTTTTCACGCGCTTCCATTACATCGAGCTTCGTCTCCAGCTCCTCTTTCTGCTCGGAGACGGCATCTTTGAGTTTATCCCCGATCGCCGACATATTCTTTTTCAGATCGCCCCAGAAGGCCTTCGCCTCTTCGCTCAGCTCTTCCGTCACATCATCGACCCGCTCTTCGAGCTCGTCGATCGCTTTTTTCGACTTTTCCAAAATCTCTTTGATCTCTGCCATTTTTTCCTCCTCGTGGAAATGTTATAATGACATGATACTACAATTTTAGGGCAAATGTGAAGAGGCTTTACGCACTATTTCCCAAAAGTGTTGCATGCGCTCAGGTCGCCGCTTTTGAGCCCTCTGTAAAACCACTCCATCCGCTGTTTGGAGCTGCCGTGCGTGAAGCTGTCTGGCATGACATATCCGGTGGTCTGCTTCTGGATCCGGTCATCTCCGATCGCACTGGCTGCGCCGAGCGCTTCGTCGATATCGCCTCTTTCGAGTATCCCTTTCATCTTTTCGGCATGATGCGCCCATACGCCGGCGTAGCAGTCGGCTTGCAGTTCGACCCTCACCTGCAGTGCGTTCTGGCCTTTTTCTCCGTAGCTGCGCTGTTTGGCCATCTCCACCTTTTCGAGGGTACCCTGCAGGTTCTGGATATGGTGCCCTACTTCGTGTGCGAGGACATAGGCCTGTGCGAAATCACCCGTCGCACCGAAGCGTTGTCTCAGCTCGTCGAAGAAACCGAGATCGACATAGATTTTCTGGTCGTTGGGGCAGTAGAAGGGGCCCATCTGTGCCTGCGCATAGCCGCATCCGCTGCGTGTGCTGCCGCGGTAGAGCACCATCTTGGGCGGGGTATAGCGATAACCGGCCTGACGGAAGATCGCCGACCAGACATCTTCGGTGTCGGCGAGTACCGTCGCCATGAATGCCGCCTCTTCGTCATCTTTTTGCTGTGCGTGTTTGGTCGCCGGGGCTTTGTGGGCGCTTCCGCCGCCTACCAGAGAGAGGGGATTGAAGCCGCTGATATAGGCGATAGCGCCGATCGCGATGACCAATAGTCCCAGTTTGCTTCTGAGCAGAGGCTTGATCAGCGGATAGATAAAAAAGAGCGTCTGCAGTGAGGGCATGCGAAAGCCTCTGCCGCCCCCGCCGCCGGATGTAGCGCGTCTGTCTTCGACATTGCTGCTGCGTCGTCTGTCTCTCCATTTCATGATTGCTTCCTTGATACGATGAATGTTTTATAGTATCAAAAAGGAATTTACAATCAACTCACGGCACAGAATTCCCCGCGCGCTTTGTCTTTGTAGACATGATTGTAGAGAAAGAGCTGTCCGTTCATCGCGAGATAGACACCGGGCTCTACGACGCCGATCGCACCGAATGCGGTGCCGAGATTGAAAGGCGCATCGGAATTTTTAAAGGCATAGGGGATCATCGCACCGGTCAGAATGATCCGTTTTTCCCTTATTTCGGCGAGTTTGGTCGCAGTCTCGACCATCGTGTCGGTGCCATGCGTGATGATAATCTTCTGCGCAGGCGTCGTCAGACATGACTGGTAGATGATCTCCCGATCGACCTCATCCATCTCGAGCGAATCTTTGAGCATGAGTGTCTCTATCTCGATATCCGCCGTCGATCGCGCCTCTGCAAGGAGCTTCGTCAAATGATCGGGATCGAATTGCAACGCCCCCGTAATCTCGTCATAGCGTTTCGCGATAGTCCCGCCCGTGATAAAAACCTGTATGCTCATCTCCTCTCCTCCTCTGTTACGATTCGATATGGGTATCTTCGGTCTCGTCGATATAGGCCAGCTTTCTGAGGCGTTCGCGATAGTTTTCGATATCGCATTTGTGCTTGTCCGTCACACCGTCTTCGAAGGCTGCTTTGGCCACGGCCGATGCGACCCATACCATCACCTCTTTGCTGAAAGGCGTGGGGATGATGTGCTCGGGGCCATATTCGAGGTCGGGATTGCCGTAGGCGGCTTTGACATAGTAGGGCACCGGCTCTTTGGCCAGATCCGCCAGCGCTTTGGCAGCGGCTATCTTCATGTTTTCGGTGATCTTTTTGGCACCGACATCGAGCGCGCCTCTGAAGATGGAGGGAAATCCCAGGACATTGTTGACCTGATTGGGATAGTCGCTTCTGCCCGTTCCGACGATGATGTCGGGTCTGACCTCTTTGACCTCATCGGGGGTGATCTCCGGCGTCGGATTGGCGCACGCGAAGATGATCGCATCTTTGGCCATCGTCTTGACCATATCCTGCGAGACGATCTTCGGACCGCTGAGCCCCAGCATCATATCCGCACCCACGAGGGCATCGGCCAGCGTCTCGTCGTCGGTATCGATCGCGAACTCGGCTTTGTACTTGTTCAGGTCGTTGCGCTTCGTGCTGATGACCCCTTTGGAGTCTACGAGCACGATATGCTTCGCCCCCAGATTTCTGTACATCTTCGCGCTGGCGATACCCGCCGCACCGGCACCGATGACGACGATTTTGATATCTTCGATCTTTTTGCCCGTCAGCTCCAGCGCATTGAGCAGACCCGCTGCGGTGATGATCGCCGTACCATGCTGATCGTCATGAAAGACGGGGATATTCACCCTCTCCTGCAGTTTTTTTTCGATCTCGAAACACTCCGGTGCTTTGATATCTTCGAGATTGATCCCGCCGTAGGTATCGCTGATCGCGGCACAGATATCGACGATCTGGTCCACATCATGCACATTGAGCTCCACATCGACGGCATCGACTTTTCCGAATGTCTTGAAGAGGACAGCCTTGCCCTCCATGACCGGTTTGCCCGCCAGTCCGCCGATATCACCCAGTCCGAGCACTGCCGTACCGTCGGTGATGACCGCTACGAGATTTCCCTTTGCCGTATATTTATAGGCGTTTTTGGGGTCTTTTTCGATCTCCAGACAGGGATATGCCACACCCGGTGTATACGCCATCGACAGATCTTTTTGCGTATTACATGGTTTTGTCAGCAGTGTCCCTATTTTGCCTCCTTCGTGGTACTGGAGTGTCTCTTTTCTAAAATCTTCCATTTTTACTGTCCGTCCTTCATCATTGTGATCAGTTTCTCGATTCTGGCAATCACCTCTTCTCTTCCGACGATACTAAGCACATCGTATACCGACGGGCTCACTGCGCTGCCGACCATCGCGATGCGGATAGGCTGCGCGATCTGTTTCATTTTCAAATCGTACTTCTGCATGAACTCCTTTGTGACGGTTTCGAAATCGACCGGCAGATGCAGGGGGTTTTCGGTGACGCCGAGATAGGCCGCGTATCGCTGCAGTATCTCCAGCGCTTCGTCGTCGATAAATTTTTTGAGCGCCTTTTCATCATAGCTCTGCGGCGGATAGATGATCGCTTTGGCCATATCCGCGAACTCCACCAGTGTTTTGGCCCGCTCTTTGAGTGCATCGACGAGGATCTCTTTTTTGTCATGATCCTGGATATCGACACCAAACGCCTGGAGCTCCGTGATCAACCGCTCGTAACCGGCATTTTTGATGTAGTGGGCGTTGAGCCAGAGCAGTTTTTCGGCATTGTAGGCCGAGGCGGATTTGTTGATTTCGCTCGGGTCGAAGAGCGCCAGCATCTCCTGAAACGAGAAGATCTCCTGATCGCCGTGACTCCATCCCAGACGCACCAGAAAATTGAGCAGCGCCTCGGGCAGATAGCCCATCCGTTTGTACTCCATCACATCCATCGCGCCGTCTCTTTTGGAGAGCTTTTTGCCGTTGGGGTTGAGGATCATCGGCACATGATAGAATTTCGGCAGGCTGAATCCGAGCGCTTCGTAGACGACGATCTGTTTGGGCGTATTGGAGAGATGGTCGTCTCCGCGAATCACATCGGTGATCCCCATCAGCGCATCGTCGATCGCCACGACGAAGTTGTAGGTCGGCGTGCCGTCCGCTCTGGCGATGATGAAGTCATCGAGGATATCCTCCGCCTTGAAGGAGACCTTGCCTTTGATGCCGTCTTCGAATGCAATCGTACCGCTCCGGGGTGCTTTGATCCGCACGACGGGTCGGACACCTTCCGGCGGCGTCCCCTCGAAATCTCTGTATCTGCCGTCGTATCTGGGCCGCTCTTTTCTCGCCTGCTGTTCGCTTCTGAGCGCATCCAGCTCTTCACGGCTCATGTAGCAGTAGTAGGCTTTGCCCTCGTCGAGCAGTCGCTGGATATACTTCTTGTAGAGGTCGAATCGCTCCGACTGGTAGACGATCTCGTCATCATGCGAGAGCCCCACCCATCGAAACGCCTCTTCGATCGCTCTGGCAGCCTCTTCGGAGTTTCTCTGCAGGTCGGTATCCTCTATCCGCAGCAGAAACCTCCCGCTGTTCTTTCTCGCCCAGAGGTAACTGTAGAGGGCGGTCCTCAGACCCCCTATATGCAGGTATCCCGTGGGGCTTGGAGCGAATCTGGTCGTTATCATGCTATCCCTTTTTTTTGGAGCAATTTTAGCATAATGTGCTATAATCTTCGATTATTGGTAATGTAAGGATTTTTAACTATGATAAAATATTTTTTCGCTTTTCTTCTGGTCGTCATGCCGCTTCTGGCGCGAACGATCGGCGCTATCGCTATGACCGTCAACGGAAATCCTGTCACACTCTACGAAATCGAGACATTCAGCCAAAAGAACCATATCTCCAAAGAGGATGCCGTCAATGCACTCATCCAGTCGAAGATCGAAGAGGAGGAGATGCAAAAGCAGGGCATCTACGCCACACCCGAAGAGATCAACCGACGCATCGCCCTGATCGCACAGCAGAACAAGATGACCCCCGAGCAGTTTCAGAAGGCACTCCGAAAAGAGGGAAAAACCCTCGATGCGCTCAAGAGTGATATCGAAAAGCAGATCAAAAAAGAGAAGCTCTATCGCAAAATCCTCGCCGGGAAGCTGAAAAAACCGGATGAAAAAGCGCTCAAAGCCTACTACGATCAGCACAAAAAAGAGTTCACGATACCGGGCAAGGTGAAGATCCTCGAATACCTCTCCGCCGATCCCCGCGCACTGCAGGCGATCCGCATGCAGCCGATGCTGATGATCCCGAGTGTCAAAATCACGCCCCGCACGCTCGATCCCCGCAAGACCAACCCGCAGCTGATGCAGCTGATTCTGCGCACGCCGGTCAAAGAGTTCACGCCTATCGTCAATCTGGGCAAAAACCAAGCGGCGATGTTTTTCGTGCAGTACAAAGGCAAACCCAAAACGGCACCCTACGAGCAGGTCAAACAGGCGATCCTGATGCGCATGATGAAAGAGCAGGAGCAAGCCAACCTGATCGCATACTTCGAGAAGAAAAAGTCCGAGGCGGATATCAAGATACTGCGTAAACCATAGCATAACCAAAGGATTTCCAGATGCTCAAATCGATCGTATTCATCGCACTTTTGACGCTATTCTACGGATGCGGCAGGACAGCCGGATCCAGTCAGCATATCTCCGAAAAATCGAGCGGAAACCTCAGATTCGTCACGGTCGAAAAGAGCCGCTTCGTCGCGGGCAACTACAGCGGCAGCGGGCACTTCCAGACCGTGGTCAAGACTGTCGACAAACCGGAGATCTATGCGCACGACGATGCACTCGAAAATGCAGACAACTACACGCTGATCGAAAACGGCAAAGAGAAGGACGAGAGCAGGATCGCCGTCACCAAAAGCAACAACGAAGTGGAGAGCAAAGTGATGCTGCTGCTGGATCTCTCCGGCTCGATCATCGACGGCGGATGCAACCGCAGCGGCTCTACATGCAATCAACTGATACAATCCGCCGAAGATTTCATCACCAAAATCGTCAGGGGAGGGCGCTTTCAGATCGCGATCTACTACTTCAACTCCAGAAGAGAGATCATGCCGCTCTCGTCCCAGACGGAGTTTCCGACCGGAAATACCCAGATCCTCCGCAACGCGATCGAACAGCTCAGAGACGAGAGCTTCATCGATCGCTATCTGAAGGGATACGACTCCACCAACCTCTACGGTGCGGTCAGCCAGAGCGGCGAAAAGGTCTGCAGCTGGATCGATTGCGAGCGTGCGGACAGCTTCGAGATCGGCTCGGTGGTGGTCTTTACCGACGGGCGTGACGAAGCGGACTACATGAGCAAAAGCGAGATGCTCAAATCACTGAAGAAAAATATCCAGTACTATACCATCGGTATCGGCGACGCCGACAACCGCACGCTGATCGAGATCAGCGGCAGGGCGCACCACTTCGAAGCGTCACAGGAGAATATCCAGAGCGCCTTCACGCAAGCCTACAACGATATCCTCTACAACAGCAGCTTCTATCGTATCGATTACTGTCCCTCGACACAGGAGGGGAGCGTGCGTATCAAAATCCTCTTCGACGACAGAAAAAACGGCATCCGTGCCTATACTCAGGAGGAGAAGATCTCCATCGATACGAGCAGCGACCTGCGCTGCGATATCTACTGATTTCTTCGATAGACCCCATACTCCCAAAACGCCCGGGCAGGGACCCGGGGCCCTTCGTAGCCATACTTTTTCAGCGCCTTTGCGATCATGATATTGAAGAGTCCGTGCCCGAAGAGTACGACCCGATTGCGGGTGGCTTCATCCGCAAGCATGCCGGCTGCCCTGTCGGCTCTCGTACGCACGCTTGCCAGCGATTCGCCGTGTCTGGAAAATCCCGCCATCCAGAGCATACGGGAGAGAATCAGCCATGATTTGGGGCGCAGTCTCAGCCATCGGCTGCGAAAATGCGGCGGTATCGACTCGGCAAAGAGCGCATCCGTGATCTGTGGTGAGACGCCGCATCTGCGGGCGGATGCGACGGAGCGGGGGAGGTCACTGCAGACGATCGTCGCACCCGAGGCTATCTCCATCAATGCATCGGAAGGCGCGGAAGCGGGGTGCAGCGGGGCGGCATCGTACCGCGACAAAAAGGAGGCGATCTCCGCGCCGCTGATTCTGTCGGTAATCGCTATATCCGGTTCGCCGTGGCGAACCAGAACGATCGGGTTCATGCGAGGTAGTTGGTATCGAAGTTGTTACTCTGAAAGTCGGGGTTGTCCATCATCTCTTTGTGAAAGTCGATCACGGTTTTGATCCCTTCGACCTGAAACTCTCTGAGCGCCTCTTTCATCTTGGCGATGGCGCGGTCGCGGGTCGTCTCATGGACGATCAGTTTGCCGATCATCGAGTCGTAATATTGGGGTACCGTATATCCCTGATAGGCATGCGAATCGACGCGCACATTGCGTCCTCCGGGTATGATCCATTTGGTGATCTTGCCGGGGCTCGGGATGAATTTGACGGGATCTTCGGCCGTGATCCGACACTCGATCGCATGTCCGCCAAACGCGATGCTCTCCTGAGCGAAAAGCGTTTCACCCTCGGCGATGCGGATCATCCACTCGATGATGTCGATCCCGCTGACCATCTCGCTGACCGGATGCTCCACCTGCAGTCTCGTATTCATCTCCATAAAATAGAAGTCGCCGTGTTTGTCTACCAGAAACTCGAATGTTCCCGCATTTTCGTACTTGATGTACTGCGTCGCTTTGACCGCCGCTTCATGCAGGGCTTTTCTCTTTTCGTCGTTGAGCACCAGAGCGGGGGACTCTTCGATCAGTTTCTGATGGCGACGCTGGAGCGAACAGTCGCGCTCGCCCAGATGGACGACATTGCCATGCTGATCCGCCAGTACCTGCACTTCGACATGTCGCGGATTTTCGATGAACTTCTCCATATACATCGTACCGTCGCCGAATGCACTGAGCGCTTCGGAAGAGGCTGCGAGAAAGGCATTTTCGACCTCATCTTCGCTATCGATCTTGCGCATGCCGCGTCCACCGCCGCCGGCTGCCGCCTTGACGATGACGGGATAGCCCATCTCGTTGGCGAGCCTTTTGGCCTCTTCGACGGTTTCGATCGCGCCGTCACTGCCGGGGATGACGGGTACGCCGGCCTTTTTCATCACATCCTTGGCCTTCGATTTGTCACTCATCAGCTGCATGACGGCGACATCGGGTCCGATGAATTTGATATCGTGGTATTTGCAGATCTCGACAAAATCCTGATTTTCGCTCAGAAAGCCGTATCCCGGAAAGATTGCATCACACCCGCTCACCTCGGCAGCGGAGATGATGGCGGGGATATTGAGGTAGCTCTGATCGGAGCGATCCTTGCCGATACAGATAGAGGCGTCGGCATACTGGAGATAGAGCGCATCTTTGTCCGCCTGAGAGTAGACCGCGATCGCCTGCTTGCCCATCTCCTTGATCGTACGGATGGCACGCAGTGCGATTTCACCCCTGTTGGCAATCAGGATCTTTTCGATAGCCATCAGAGTCTCTCCACTTCAAACAGCGGCGTCCCGAACTCTACCGGCTGCCCATCCTCTACCAGTCTCTGCTTGATCACGCAGTCGAATTCCGCTTCGATTTCGTTCATGATCTTCATCGCTTCGACGATGCCGATCGTATCGCCTTTGGAGACTTTGTCGCCTACTTTGACGAAGGCAGGCGCGCCCGGACTCGGTGCGACATAGAATGTCCCCACCATCGGAGAATCGATCGTATCGCCGACGGCCGCGGCAGCGCTCTCTTCAGCTGCCGATGCCTGCTCTGTGGCAGGAGCTGCAGCGACGGGAGCTGCCGCCGGTGCTGCTGCGGGAGCCGGTGCGGCGACAGCCTGGAGGGTACCTTTTTCGAGCGTCATAGAGAAATCTTTGTCGTTGATTTTCAGTCGTGTCAGGTCGCTTTCGTCAAAAATAGATATCAGTTCTTTTATCTCTTCGTGTTTCATCAAATATCTCCTCTGTATTTGCGTAATAATATCGTATTTATGATTAGGAGATGACAAATTATCTGCAGCTTGCCAAAGCAGCTTCGCTAAATATTGGTATGTTATAATGACAGAAAATCGAAAGAGAGTTTGATGGGACTGAAATCGGACAGCTGGATACGGGAAAAATCGCTCAAAGAGAAGATGATCGATCCATTCTGCGAAGAGCAGGTCGGCAAAAATGTCGTCAGTTACGGATTGAGCAGTTACGGATACGATATCAGGGTAGGGCGGGAATTCAAGATATTTACCAATGTCAACTCCACCGTCGTCGATCCCAAAAATTTCGACGATGCCAATGTCATCGATATCGAAGCCGATGTCGCGATCGTACCGCCCAACTCTTTCGCACTGGCACGCACGGTGGAGTACTTCCGCATGCCGGACAATGTGCTGGCGATCTGTCTGGGCAAGAGTACCTACGCGCGGTGCGGAATCATCGTCAATGTCACCCCTTTCGAGCCCGGTTTCGAAGGGCACATCACGATCGAGATCTCCAACACTACGCCGCTGCCTGCCAAAATCTACGCCAACGAAGGGATCGCACAGGTGCTCTTCCTGGAGGGCGACGAGCCGTGTGAAGTGACCTATGCGGACAAAAAGGGCAAATATCAGGCGCAGACGGGCATCACGCTGCCGAGGATTCTCCAATAGATGCGCTGGCGAGACGTCAAACAGAACCGCGTACCCAAAACACCCTCCGCTGACAAAGAGGCAGACAGCGGGCCGCAATATCACTACGCCTCGCTACTCGATCGGATGAAGGCTTTTATCACCGACAGTTTTCTCATCTCCATGCCGATCTTCTATATCGTGATCTATCTGGTCATGAACGGTCGCGAGGGGTTTGCGCAGAATATGCTGCTGGGATGGAGCTATATCCTCGTACCGCTCTGTATCGTCGTCGTGCTCTTCTATTTCGTCAGCGGACAGACGCCGGGACTCAAGGCATACGATCTCAAAGTGATCGATGTACAGAGCGGAGAAAATCCCTCCCTACTGCTTGGATTTCTGCGATTCTTCTTTTTCAACCTCGTCTTTTTCACATTCATCGGACTCTTTGTACCGCTCTTTCGCAAAGACAGACGGGGGATTCATGACCTTCTCAGCGGAACTGCAGTGATCAAACTCGACGCATGAAGAGCCGATTTTTCCAGATCTCGGCCTTTTTCTTCTTCTACTTCGCCCTGATCGGCGTCTATGTCATCTATCTGCCCAAAATTTTGCAGAGTATCGGCTACGCCCCTGCCGCGATCGGCTTTATCTTTTCGATCGCACCGCTGATGCGGTTCATCACCCCCTTTTTCTTCCTCAAACACTTCGCACTCACGACACGGGTACTCTATATCGCGCTGGGGATGATGCTGATCTCTATACCGCTCTTCTACCTGACGATCGACACACTCTGGCTCTTCGCCCTGACCAATGTCCTCTACGGCATCTCCTCCGGCCTTGTGCTGCCCTACATCGAGACCTACGCGCTGGAAGTGCTCAAAAAGGAGCGTTACGGACGCGCGCGTCTCTACGGCTCCATAGGCTTCATCGTGGTCGCGCTGCTGCTGGCGAGGCTGCTGCATGGGCGTATGACGGGATTGCACTTTATGGCGATTACGATCCTCTGCAGCGTCTGGTTCGCCTATGCGATTTCGAGGGAGAATCCCGATTTCAACGCACCCCGGCCGGCAGACGGGAAGGGCTTCGATCTCTTTGGCGAGCTTCCGCTCTGGCTCAGTATCTTTCTGATGCAGGTGAGTTTCGGGGCGTTTTACAGCTTTTTCACGATTTATGAGAGTGCGCATGGGCTCTCGCTGCCGATGATCAGCTATCTCTGGACTTTCGGTGTGATCTGCGAAATCGTGCTCTTCTACTATCAGTCGCGGTTCCTGCACTTTTCACTGCTGAAAATCATCCGCTTCACCGTCGCGATCACGGTCCTGCGCTGGCTTCTGGTCGATCTCTTCCCGGACAGTATCGAGATGCTTTTTCTCTCGCAGAGTCTGCATGCGTTCAGCTTCGCACTCTATCATACGGCGACACTCAGCTACCTCAGTACGATCTATCCAGACCGCAAACTGGCCGCACAGTTCTACTACGGGTTCGGCTTCGGGCTGGGCGGATTTTTCGGCTCTCTGGTCGCAGGATACGCCTACGGCCCGCATCTCTTCCTGGTCTCCGCTGCCGTCGCGGCGGCAGCTCTGGCCGCCCTGCTCTTCGCCCGCGACCGTATCACTTCAGCATCGGTATGAGCAGTCGGACCCTATTCTCGTCGGAGAGAAAATCGATATAGTGATCTTCGCAGAGTTTCTCTATCTCGTCGTCGTGCGTCGTGTCGCGTCTGCTCTTGCCCGCGATCTCGAGTTTGACCAGCTGCAGACGCTGATCCTTGACCCGCACACTCTCTCCGACGCGCAGCTTCAGCGTGATATTGAGCTTCTCTCTGGTTTTGAATGTATCGAAACATTTGCGCATGATTTTGAAAAAGTCGTTTTGTGAGATTTTGAATTCTGGGATATCCATATCGGTCATCAGCTTGATATCGAAATTTTTGTGCAGCGTGACCAGTGATATCGATGTCTCAAGCAGCGTGTTGATATCGGTCATGACATAGCGGTCGAGCTCTTTGGCGGAGGGTTGGCGCCGCTTGATGTGCTGATAGAGGCGTATCCCGATATAGTCGTCGTCGATATAGCCTACGGATATTCCGTAAAACTGCAGATCGTCGTACTTGAGATCGATATAGCTCATCTTCGATCCGAACTCTCTGGGTGCGTAGGCAAGGCAGAGATCGTAGAGATCGAGTTTGTTCACTTTGCCCAGCAGAAACTCAGCAGCCGTGTTGAGATAGGCGATCTTTTTGTCGGCGGTGAAGAGGATGAAGGGGTTGTTGTCCGTTTCGATGAAAAATTTGTAGTTATAGTCCATACTCGTTCACCTTTTTGCGCAGCGTGTTGCGGTTGATACCGAGTATGCCCGCCAGTTTGAGCTGCGATTTGTAGCGCTTGAGCCCCGCTTCTATCAGCGGGCGTTCGTAGAGATGCAGATACTTTTTGTAGTCGTTGTTGCCGGCGATATTTCGCTCGAAGAAGCCGTACATCATCTCTTCGATCTCCGCTTCGGTGATCTGACTGAAAATGAGCGTCTTGTAGAGATGGCGCTTGAGCGAGCGGCTGTTTTCACTGAGGTCGAACTTCTCCGGATCGAGCGCCACTTCCGCTTCCTGCATACCGAGCAGCTCTTTCGCTTTTGTCACGAAAAGTTCGGCGAGGGCTTCGCTGTCTTCACGGCGCTCCGAGAGCGGCGGTATCTCGTAGATATATCCGAAGAGTTCATCTACTGCACTGTCTTTGGGCTGATAGCGTGCGGTCGCGATGACACGTTTGTTGTCGAAGTTGAGATCGGAGTAGTTGGGGATCTTTTCGAAATTGTAGATGATGATCTCTTCATGCTTGTGCAGTGCGTCGAGCACTTCAGCCAGATGCTCTCCGTCTACCATCACGGCGTTTGGCATGATATGCCTGGCGATCGTTTTTTTGCCGATGCATGCTTCACCGACCAGCAGCGACGAGACATAGAATCTGCGTGTCAGCTCCAGACTCTTGACGATATTTTGTAGTTGTTTCGATTTTGCTATAAATTTAATCACTTTTTCTCCATTCGTGATTAAATTATATACTATTTACACCTTAGAGTGTGCCTAAAATCTATTTTCGTCTGAATTTTCCTGCGATAGTGTCCAGTAATTTTGCTATTTTGCCGTTTTTGGTGCCGTTTTGGACCATCTCTCTGGCTTCCTGCAGATCCTCTTTCAGCTCTTTTTTCAGCTCCGATGCGAGTCTGGGGCCCTCCTCTTCGAGGGTCTGCATCATCTGCTCGATCTTTGCGACGATCTCGCTTCCGTCCTCATCCTGAGCTTCTGCCTGGGAGAGCTTCTCCTGCAGTGCGCCGTTCTCCTCTACGAGCAGATCGAGCTGCGTCATCAGCTCCTCTTCTCTCTTTTTGCATGTGACGAGCAGCTCTTCGTGCTTCTCGATCTCTTCATGCAGCGTATTGGCTTCGAGCTCTTTTTTGCCGTAGAGCTCTTTGTAGCGTCTGGCTTCCTCTTTTTTGTTTTCGCACAGCTCTTCGAGTGCATCGATTTTGTCTTCGTAGCGCTCCTTCGTTCGGGCCCGTGCAAAGAGGTACCCGAACAGCAGCCCCACCAGCAGTGCTGCGATCAGGCAGAGCGCCATTTTCGCTATGATAATACCCATCGTCGTCATTTCATCACTCCGTTATCGCTTGATCTTGATCGTTGTATATTCGTGGTTGTCCGTGACGGCATGCCCTCTTGCCGTGATACGGGTGAACCCTTTTTTGCGCATGTATCGCTTGATCAGGTCGGCACGCTTCTGCGCGACGATGATGTTGACCATCGGATCCTCTCCGACCTGTGCGTAGACATCGATTTCGAGCCCTTTGTCACGATCTCCGCCCAGCTGTTCCGCTCTCCGGTCGAGCAACTGTCGTCCTTCGGCACTGATCCTGTTGCTGTTGTTTTCGAATGTCACCGTAAGCGCTTCGCCGCTCTCTCCTGCGGAGGATTGCGGTACTGTACGCTGCGGTGTTGCTTTTGCTGCGGTCTGCGCCGTTTGTGCTTTGTGCGTCGCTTTTGGCGGTGTGTGCTCTGTCACGGCAGGTGTCTTCACGACTGCCGGCTCTTTTGCCTGCGGCGCTTTCACGGTCGTCTCCGGCTTGGGAGCAGTCTGAGTCGATACGGTTTTCTCCGGCTCTTGTACCGCTTCTATCTCCTCTGCGGCAGCGGCACTGCGCTTCGTCTCGTCGGCGATCTGCAGCCCTTTCTGACGCAGGCGTGCCTCTATCTCTCTCAGATGTGCCTGCTGGGCTGCGGTCTTGAGCTCACCCTCGATATGCAGCAGATTGCTGTTGACATAGATCGATGCTTTGGGTATATGCTCTTCGCGGAAAAACTGAATCAGTGCGATCATCTCCTGATCCCAGTCGGAGGACTTGATATCTTCGCTGTAGCGCAGATCGTTGAGACACTCGCTCTGCTGGCAGAGATCTTCGATATAGTTGATCAGAGCCCCTCGCTTTTCATCGGGAGCGAACATGCTGACGACATTGACCGTATCTCCCAGTGAGATGCCGAATGCGGGTTCGGACTTTTCGGTCATGGCATGCGCTGCAGCTGCCGCGGCGGTACGCTCTGCCGGCTTCGCTGCTGCCTGGTCGACCTCTACGATCTCATTTGCGGGGATTGTTTCGGGTTTTTTCTCGGTGAGGTTTGCGATTTTCTCTTTGACATTGCATGCGAGGGCAATCTCATCTTTTTTGAAATCTATACAGAAATAGACCAGTGCGGCACTGACGGCCAGACCGGTCAATGCAATCGTTTTGCTACCCATTATGACACTCCTTCGTAAACAGCGTCTATTGTATACAAAAGCGTGTAATATTTAAATTAATTTAAATTTTAGTTTGATTAAAGCAATATTATATAATTTTAGGAGAGGAGAGGAGTCCAAAAACTCCTCTTTTTTATCGGTTTTTCACTGGCAGCTGAGGCACTCCATGCTTCTGTCGGCGACGCTGCTTTCGGACTCCGGAGACTGGCTGCGCAGATAGTAGGTCGATTTGAGACCCAGCTTCCAACCCAGCATGTAGATATCGTTGAGATACTTTCCGCTCGCTTTGTCGAGTGTCATGAAGATATTGAGGCTCTGGCCCTGATCGATCCACTTCTGGCGTATCGCCGCCGCTTTGATCAGGACCTTCTGATCCAGATCGTATGCCGGCGTGTAGTATGGCCATGTGTCGGGATTGAGCTTGGGTGCGACGACGGGGATCATGCCGCTCAGGTTCTCTTCGAACCATTTGCGCTTGTAGACCGGCTCGATCGCCTGCGTCGTACCGACCAGAATCGAGATAGAGCTCGTCGGTGCGATCGCCATCAGGTAGCCATTGCGCATGCCGTCTTTTTTGACCTTCTCTTTGAGCTTCTGCCAGTCGTAGGTGTAGCCGAAGAGTCCGCCTCTGTCTACCAGCCGCTTCGCCTCTTCGCTGGCGACATCCATCGGGAAGATACCCTTCGACCAGTTCGAACCCTCGAAATCGGGATAGCTTCCCTTTTCGATCGCGAGATTGGAAGAGGCTTTGATGACATTGTAGCTGATCATCTCCATCACTTCGTCGATTTTGGTCAGATGCTCGTCACTGCCCCACTCGATACCCGCTTCGGCAAGCATCTGCGCTTCGCCCATCACACCCAGACCGATCGATCGGCTGGCCATATTGGTCTTTTTGACCTTCTCCAGCGGATAGAAGTTGAGATCGATCACATTGTCGAGCATGCGTATCGCCGTGGGCATGATCCGCTCGATATCCTCTTTGGTATGGACTCTGGAGAGGTTGACGCTGGCCAGGTTACAGACGGCCGTCTTGCCGTCTACCTTCTCTTTTTCGACGATATCGACCTGCTTGTGGTTGATCGCATCGAGTGCGGTGATCTTCTTCGCTTTTTTGACGATGCCGCTGTCGACCGCCACATCCTCCTCTTCGTCGAAATAGAGGATCGATCCATCGGTGAACTTGACCCTGATCTTGTAGTAGTTGGGGTCGGTATTCTGAAAGATCTCGGTACAGAGATTGGAGCTTCGGATCACGCCGACATGGCTGTTGGGGTTGGCTCTGTTGGCATTGTCTTTGAAGCAGAGGAAAGGATTCCCCGTCTCGAAGTAGCTCAGCAGTACCTTCTTCCAGAGCTCTTTGGCGCTGATCGTCTCTTTGACGATCGACTCGTCGTTCTCATACTCCATGTACCGCTTCTCGAACGCTTCACCGTAGAGTGTGGGCAGGTCCGGCGTATCGAGCGGATCGAAAAGCGTCCAGATCTCGTTGGCTTCGACCCGTTTCATGAAGAGGTCGTTGATCCAGAGCGCCGGGAAGAGATCATGCGCACGCCGCCGCTCCTCTCCCGAGTTTTTCTTCAGGTCGAGAAAGTCGATGATATCGATATGCCACGGCTCGACATAGACCGCGATCGCACCTTTGCGCGTACCGAGCTGATCGACGGCGATCGCGACATCGTTGGCGATCTTGAGAAACGGCACGATACCGCCCGCCGCATTTTTGTGCCCGTCGATCGAGCTGCCCAGACCGCGCACCGTCGACCAGTCCCATCCGATACCGCCGCCGAATTTGCTCAGCAGCGCCATCTCCTTGTATCCGTCGAAGATCCCTTCGATATTGTCCGGTGTGCTCCCGATGTAGCATGAGCTGAGCTGATGGCGAGGTGTTCTGGCGTTGGAGAGCGTCGGTGTCGCCAGCATCACTTCGAATCTGGAGATCAGATCGTAGAACTTCTTCGCCCAATCCTGCGGATTGAATTCGTTCTGCGCCAGAAACATCGCGATCGCCATGAACATATGCTGCGGCAATTCGATCGGATCGCCCTTTCTGTCTTTGAGCAGGTAGCGGTCGTAGAGTGTACGGATACCGAGATAGTTGAACTGCAGATCGCGTTCGGGCTTGATATAGGCATCCAGATCGTCGAGATCGTACTTCTCTTTGAGTCCCAGGACGATTCTCCCCTCTCTCTCACCGCGCTCGAAATAGTCGGCCAGCTTGCCGTACCCCGTGAAGTGATTGACCTTGTGATAGAGATCGTAGAGGAAGAGTCTCGCCGCGACGAAAGTCCAGTCCGGCCTGTCGACATCGATTTTGTCCACTGCGGTCTTGACCAGCGTCATCTGAATCTCTTCGGTCGTGATCTTGTCCCGAAACTGTATCCTCGCATCCAGCTCGAGCTCGCTCTGGCTCACATTTTCCAGCCCTTCGACCGCTTCTCTGGTATATTTCTGGATTTTCGTGATATCCAGCGGCTCTATGCGTCCGCTTCTTTTGGTGACCGTAATCATCTTGCTTGTCATTGAAAAACCCTATTGAATATTTTGTCTACATTCTTGGTGTAGTAGCTATAATCGAAACATTCGCGAATCTTCTCTTCGCTCAGTTTTTCGCGCAGCTCTTCGTCGCTCAGCAGATGCTGCAGATAGAGGCTCTCGCCCTTCTCGTTGAGCGCAGATCGCCCATGCTGGAGATCTTCCCACACTTTCATCGCGTTGCGCTGTACGATTTTGTAAGCTTCCTCTCTGGAGAGCCCCTGTTTGGGCAGCTCCAGCAGCACACGCTGTGAAAAGACCAGCCCGCCGGTGAGATTGAGATTTTTCATCATATTTTCCGGATAGACGACCAGCTTTTCGATCACGCCGTTGAGTCTGTGGAGCATGAAGTCCGTCGTGACGAATCCGTCCGGCAGGATGAAGCGCTCCACACTCGAGTGGCTGATATCGCGCTCATGCCAGAGCGGTACATTCTCCATCGCCGGGATCGCGTAGCTGCGGATCATTCGGCACAGACCGGTGATATTCTCCGTCAGGACGGGATTGCGCTTGTGCGGCATCGCGGAGGAGCCCTTCTGTCCCTTGGCGAAAAACTCTTCCGCTTCGTAGACCTCCGTCCGCTGGTAGTGTCGGATATTGACGGCGATCTTCTCTGCCGAAGATGCGAGCAGCGCCAGTGCGTTCATCAGATTGGCGTATCTGTCCCGCTGCACCACTTGGTTGGATACCGGTGCCGGTTTGAGCCCCAGCTCTTCGCAGACCAGCTCTTCGAGCTCCATCGGTGCATGGGCGAAGTTGCCCATCGCTCCGCTGATTTTGCCCACGCTGATCACCTCCATCGCCTGCCGGAGGTTCTCGAGATTGCGGCGCATCTCGTCGTACCAGATCGCCAGCACGAGTCCGAAAGTGATAGGCTCGCCATGTATGCCGTGGCTGCGCCCCACCATCAGTGTCATCTTGTGTTCGTAGGCTCTCTTTTTCAGCGACGCCATCACCATCTTGACATCTTCGATGATCACCTCCAGCGAGTCTCTCATCTGCAGCGCAACCGCCGTATCGATACAGTCCGAGCTGGTCATGCCGTAATGTACCCATCTGCTCTCTTCGCCGAGAGACTCCGATACACTCGTCAGAAAAGCGATCACATCATGCCGTGTCACCTTCTCGATTTCGTCGATTCGCTCCACATCGAAGGTGGCGTTTTCGACGATCTTTTTGCAATCCTCATCCGGCACGAGTCCCAGTTTGTTCCATGCTTTTACCGCTGCCAGCTCGACTTTGAGCCAGGCATCATATTTCGCCTGTTGCGTCCACTTACGCTTCATTTCATCGCGCGCATACCGTTCTACCATCAAATCTTCCTGTTCTACAATTATTTATTATTTTTTCGAGATAATCTAGCTTTTTTATATATTAGATACTATATAAAAGCTGTTTAAAAATCTGTTAAAAAGGCTTTAATACATGTCCTATAAAATAAAGCAATATCATGTCAAAAGAAAAATTAAAGCTTTTCAGTTTCTCGTGCATGAGCTGGGCTACTCCATGAAGGAAGCACAGCGTCTGATCGATCGCCATCGCGTCACCGTCAATGGCAAAACATTGACCAAAAAATCGGCTTATGTGGAGGGAGAGATCGGTGTCGTACAGTTCGTACCCAACTCTCAGAATCTACTTCCTATTTTTCAAACACCCGACTTTGCGATCTTCGACAAACCCTCAGGTGTTTTGATCCATCCGAGAAACCGTGAAACCGAATATTCATTGACCCATGAGATCAAGTATCTCTTCGGTCCCCGTGCCAATATCACACACCGCATCGACAAGGAGACCAGCGGACTGGTCATTGCGGCCAAGGATCGCAAAGCCGAGCGCAGAATCAAACTCGCCTTTGAAAACAGAGAGATCAAAAAAGGGTATCTCGCATTTGTTCGCGGCAAAATCGATCGGGAGATATTCATCGACGAACCGATTCTGAAAAACCGGGACTTTTCAGAGGTCAAGCTCAAAGTCTACATCCATCCTGACGGGAAGCCTTCTCAAACCACCATCAGACCAATCGAATATTTTGCTGATCAGGACATCACGCTCGTGGAAGCGCTCCCTTTGACGGGACGACAACATCAGATACGACTGCATCTGTTTCACGTGAAACACCCGATTATCGGAGATCCGATCTATGGCGTCGATACACAATCCGCAGCAGACTATCTCGACGGAAAATTATCTGAGCAAGAACGCATCGATTTGACCGGTGCAAGCAGGCTCATGCTGCATGCGAACTGGATAGAGTTCGATTATCACAACAGATTTCGCATCTATTCGCAGACAGATTTTACAAACTTGATCAATCTTTGTCGAAAAAAACAGCTTTAACCACACCGTAGATAGCCACCCCTACTACCAAAACCAGAAACACTATCTGAAAAATATCAAGATAATTCATCTGCTCTCTTCTCCTTTAGTTGTCCGCATGCTGCGCTGATATCCAATCCTTTCGACTGTCTGATCGTACAGGTTATGCCATGCTGATTCAAATACTCTTTGAAATCAACCATACGCTTTTCATCGGGTCTTTTGAACGGTGATCCGGGATAAGGGTTGAAGTAGATCAGATTGACTTTTGCTTTGATGCCATGCAGCAGTTTTACCAGCTTTTTGGCGCTTTTGATGTCGTCATTGAGATCTTTCATCACCAGATATTCGAACATCACCCTCTTTCGCTGGTCTATCGGAAAGGCTTTCACCGCTTCGATGATCGATTCGATATTGTAGGCTTTGTTGATCGGCATCAGACTCTCTCTGAGCTTGTCATCGACAGCATGCAGCGATATCGCCAGCAAGACACCTAAATTCATCTTGCCCAGTTTTTCTATCTGGTGGCTCAGCCCGCTCGTCGAGATCGTCTGCCTGCGTGCTCCGATCGCCAATCCATCCAGATCGTTGAAGATTTCAACCGCTTTTGTGACATTTTCGATATTGTCAAGCGGCTCTCCCATCCCCATGTAGACGATGTTGACGCGCCGATTATGACCGATATTGTGCTTTTTTTTGATCTCGAGCACCTGCGCTACGATCTCACCGGCAGACAGATTTCGCTTGAATCCACCCTTGGCAGTCAGACAAAAAGCACACCCTATTTTACATCCGACCTGACTGGATACACAGATCGTGTATTTGGTCTCTCTGGTGATCTTGCCATCCTCATCCCGCATCTCTTTTTTCATCGGCAGTAGCACGGTCTCGACCGTATATCCGTCATGACACTGAAAGAGATATTTGACGCTGCCGTCACTGCTCTCTTCTGCTCTGACAATTTTTAATGGATCGAGGAGGTATTCAGCCTGCAGTTTCTCACGCATCTCTTTCGATAGATTGGACATCTCGTCGAAACTATTCGCATGTTTTTGATAGATCCACTGATAGATCTGCTTCGCTCTGAACGACGGTTTGAACGATTTTTCCAGTTCTTGCTTAGTAAAATCGAGGATATTTTGCTTCATAACTGCATCTTTTTATATTTTTGTGTCACATATTCCATCAGCTTCAGTTTCGCTTCGTGGTGATTTTGCAGAAATTCTCTATGTGCATGCTGATTGCAGTAGTTGGTCACGACAAAGATACCCAGTACCGGTATCGTAAACTCCTGCGCTATCCGCAACACAGAAAAAAACTCCATATTTTCGAGCTCTATTTTGAATTTTCTATATCTCTGCACCAGTTCAAAATCGGTCGAAATATAGTTGCTGCAATTGACGATATTATCAGTTTCACGTGAAACTTCATCTTCTATCCGATACGCTTCAATGACATTGTCTATCGGTGTGTAGGCCCGCTTTTCCAAAAAGGCCAGTTCGATATTGGAGGCGACGGAAGACTCGACGATATCGAACGGTTCGTACTTTCCATAGCTCCCTGCACTGCCCACAAATATCAGAAAATCTGGCTTGTCGAAGAGGACAAGCCGAGTCAGATTCATAGCACTCTCGACCATCCCGACACCGACAGGCGTAGCGAATGGAAAGGTCTCGTTGTTACCCGCACAGACAAACATATTCAGACTCTGACCGGAATCTGCTGTGACTGCAGATAGTGTTTGAGATCCATGATGTCGATTTCACGAAAGTGGAAAATCGATGCAGCCAAAGCCGCATCCGCATGCCCTTCGGTGAAAGCATCGCGCATATCTTCCATCGTACCTGCACCGCCGCTTGCGATGACAGGGACAGAGACGACATCGCTGACGGCGCGGTTGAGAGCATTGTCAAACCCTGCTTTGGTACCGTCTGCATCCATCGAGGTCAGCAGTATCTCACCCGCACCGCGATCACACACCTCCCTCGCCCATGCTATCGCATCGATGCCGGTATCGACACGACCGCCGTTGAGAAAGATATGCCAGCTGTCACCCGTGCGCTTCGCATCGATCGCTACCACGATACACTGCGAGCCGAAGCGTTTCGCCCCTTCGTTGATGAAATCCGGATTTTTGATCGCTGCGGAGTTGATACTGACCTTGTCGCATCCGACATTCAGAAGCTTATAGATGTCATCGAGCTTGCGTATGCCTCCCCCGACGGTCAGAGGGATAAATACCTCTTTGGCCACCTCTTCCACGATATGCACGATGGTATCTCTGCCTTCATGACTGGCAGTGATATCCAGAAATGTAATTTCATCGGCGCCTTCGTCGTTGTAGCGTCTGGCGACTTCCACAGGATCACCGGCATCACGCAAGCCGACGAAATTGACACCCTTGACCACGCGGCCGTTATCGACATCCAGACA